>JAPOPJ010000320.1 GCA_026712925.1 Nitrososphaerota archaeon | reverse complement strand
TTTTGCACAAGAACTGGTCATAATCCCAAGAGGCGAGGTTGAAGATAGTAATTCCCTTGTACTTGACGGTGCAAGACAGGTATCCATACTTAATGTAAATGAAAAATATTATGCAGTAGTGACGGCACTTGTTGATAACGGTGTCCAAATTATTGATGTGACAGACCCGGAAAACCCAGTCACTAAAGACAGTATAATCGATGATATTGCTAGTGAACTTGCTGGTGCATATGCCGTATCCACATATACCATAGAGGATAAACACTATGCCATTATTTCTGGAAATCAAGATAATGGCATCCAAATACTAGACATTACAAACCCGGACACCATAATAGCCAAAGGAATCTTTAACAGCGGCACACAGGGCATTTCTCTCCAAGGTTTGTTTGATGTTGCCACATACTCTATAGGAGACAAATACTATACAGCAGTGATATCTTCATCACTGAATCAATTTCGGATATTTGACGTTACAGACCCGGACACCATCATGCCGAAAAAACATTCAAACAGACCTGCTATTTTCGATGCATATGGAATAGACACATACTCTATAGGTAATAGTCACTATGCAGTAGTTGTAGGAAATGACAGGAATGGCATTCACATTCGAGAAGTCACAAACCCAGATGAGATCACATACAAACACCACATCTACTTTAACGGCCCAAATGGTGATGGTGTTGGAGGTGTAGCAAGTCTAGAGAGTGCAACTGATGTGGATGTTTATTCAGTAGGAGGAAGATATTATGCAGTAGTGACAAGTGAACTTGGAAAAGTCCAAATCATGGATGTGACAAATCCAAACAGAATGATTCCAAAGGGAATGATTGAAAATGATAATACCATAAAACTTGGAGGCGCACGCGCAGTATCTACATTTAGTATTGGGGATTATCATTACGCGGCAATTGCAGCTGAAACTGACAATGCAGTACAGATTTTAAACATTACAAACCCAAACAGAATCACACCAGTGGATAACATTTCAGATAATGACACCTTGGAGCTTGCTGGTCTAAGGCACATTGAAACATATACCATTGGTTCCAAAAGTTATGCAATAGCACCAGCCCAGACAGATGACGGCATCCAAATACTAGAGTTAAACCTGATTCCCACCGCAGATGCTGGAAAAAACAAGACAGTTACTATTGGCAGGACAGTCACACTTGATGGCTCTGCTTCTACTGATAATGGTGATTTGACATATTCGTGGAATCAAGACTCTGGAGAGGATGTGGAGATCTCAGATGATATGATAGCAATGCCAACATTTGATGCACCAAGAAAAACTGACACGCTAGTATTTACACTCACAGTTAATGATGGGGATAATTCAGATACAGATACTGTCACAATAAAGGTAATCCCAAAAAGAGACATTAAAGATATGGATGAGACAATAGTAGCAGTACAGATAACTGGCCCAAATGAAATCACCATAGCATTTAACAAGGAATTATCCACATTCATCAACAGTTATTTGAATTTCACCATATCTGGTGAAGATACGGCACGAAACATTACAGGAATTGATGGCTCGCCAAGCAAGCGTGGAATCATATCCATTGATGGTGAGGATGTAAATGCATATCTCACCATATTGACATTTGATGGGGAACCTGCCCCTGCGGGCTCAACTGGCTCTATGTATATTCAGCATGCAGACCACTATTTGAAATTGGCAACAGTTACTGATGCTCAGAATTAGCACACTAAGATTATCAGATATTCCATAAAAGATATTTCACATTCCCTAAATGTGCACAAATGAAAGGAATCAAGATATAGAAACACTCTACTAGAGATACCCCACACATATACAGTCAATTTACCGGCGCGGCTCAGAAAATTTGCACAAATATTTACCTCAGCAACTCCACAGAGTCCAAAATAGATAACCGATAGTGAACAAACCCATAGTTTCTGTTGTCACTTGCAAAAGAAAATCAACCCGATGGCATGACTTAAATCATGTTTTTGTGTGTTATAATTATGAGTTCTGAGCTTAGACTCAAAAAGCTGAGAGGTTCTGGAGGCTATGTCATGGCAAACATTGGTGATGACCAACAGATGAAGGGAAATCTTGGAGGCCCGGATCTATTCCTAGCTCCAATTGGAAGGCTACCAGAAGACAAGATTTCCAAGCACTATTGCAACACTTGTGAAAAAGAGTTTGAGGGTTCACCAAATATCCAGTATGAAGCTCCAAATGAGGTAGTAGCAGAAAACCTAGTTTTGGCAGAAAGGGGCCAGTACTTGTGCAATTCCTGTAGTGGCGTAATAGCAGAATTTAGGGCGTTTAAAAAACAAGACGAGACAGCAGACATTGGAAGTGCAAAGCCGCTAGAGCCAGAAACTACACAGCAGGTACAAATAGAACCAAAAGTGCAGGCACCACCAGAAGTACAGGCAGAACCAGAAATCCAACCACAGCAGGTGCAGGCTGAATCCGTAACGCAACCAAGCCCGGCAGACTCTGTAAGCTCAATTGAAGGAAAGGCAGTATATGATGAGAATGCCAACCTAGTAGGAAAAGCAAAGCAGGTCGGAATAGACTCCAACCAATCAGTCGTATTACTCATTACAAAAAATGATGGAGTGGAGGCAAGTATTCCATGGAACAGTATTAAAAAAATTGGCGCAGTCATTTTACTGGGAAATCCCGAGCAACCACAAGAACAATCAGGCAGATGTACTAGTTGCGGATTTACCAACAAGGAAGGATCAAAGTTTTGCGAAGAATGTGGTAGCAAGCTTCCAAGTTAGCTTGTGGCGGGCATGATTTTACAGGTGATTACAGCTGGTTAAAAAGTCCGTCATGAAAAAGGCAGTCAAGGATATAATTATTGTTGCAATAGGTGTTGTGATCATTTGGATTGCAATCCAAGTCGCGTTTGGAACAACAAATCCATTTTATGTGGTAGTTAGTGGCAGTATGGTTCCAGAGCTACAAGTTTATGATGTACTAATTGTGCAAGGACATGCATCGTTCCAAGATGTGAAAATTGGCGACATTATAGTATTTGATCGACCTTCAGACCACCAAAGAGTAATAGTACATAGAGTTGTCTCAGTTATAGATGATGATCCCAGAACACTGAGAACCAAAGGGGATGCAAACACAGCATCGATTCCTGGTACGGATTATCCCATTACAGCAAAAGAATACATCGGCACTGTCACGTATGTCGTCCCGCAGGTAGGATATATCACACAAGCCCTAAAGCCCCCGGTCAACTATATCATTATTGTAATTGTAGTAGGAGTAATGATAGCAAAACAGTTGCTAAAGAAAAAAGACGATGCTCTAGGCGGACCAGATTCAGATCATACCAAAAATGAGAGCTCACCAGATGTCGGAGCAGATGTAGGAGCAGATTCAGAGTACTCTAGACACACAAAACAAAACGTGCAAAATGCAAAAAACATTCCAAATACAGACTCAACCACGCCTAGAACCAAATCAGAAAATTCCAAAAAACATTCCAAAATAGAAACAGACGATAGTGACAGATAACTCAAAAAACAGAGTCTTTTGTTTTAAATACGCGCTTGAAATACTCTGATGACTCTACAGGTTCTTCAATGTCATTTACTCCAGCAAGATTCTTTGCCAGATTTTTCTTGTATCCAAGCTGCATCTGTCTTTGAATCTGTATTCTCTGTGCCTGTGGCGAGCCTGCACCGTGCATGGATTCAGTAAGGTATCCCACGGCATTTCTTCCCAGAGTCATGTTTTCTATAAGTCTCAAAATCCTCATTCGGTTCTCAACATCTACTCCCTTTCGTCCAGCTAGATATTTTTTGAGTAGTGGTCCGGCCTCAGGATGGCGAAAGTCCTTCTCAGATGGAAGTGTCACGACAAGACCACCTGCAATGTCTTGTGCAAGTCTGCTTATTTCATATGGGAATCTTGTCACGTTATGTTTACACACCTGTGCAAGCATGTCATCATTTAGATAAACTCCGGACTTTAGCTTGTGTCCTTGGTATGATGATGCTATGCCAGCAGCAAATATGGTTTCATTTAGATGAGTCATCTCGACAATCTTGTCCTTTATGTGCGAGACTTTTGGTACACCATTATAATCAGCAATTGTAGCTGCTGCGCCAATCAGCACATCACCCAAGCCTGTCTTACAAACATAACTGCGCCTATGATAACATGTAAAACGCTCCACTAGCAATGATGCAAATTCGTACTCGCCGTGCATAAAGACCAAACTCCATGGGATAAAGACTCTATCTAAAATTATGAGTGCCTCTTGCCCACCAAACTTTGCATTGCCAGCATCAATGTCACCTTCTTCCATGCTGCGCGTGTCACAAGATTGTCTTCCATAAATGTACGTTACTCCCTTGGCATCAGCAGGAATCACACCAACCATAGCCCAGTCCTTATCATTTTCAGTCAATCTGATTGTAGGCATTAGTATAATCCAGTGTGAGTTGATACAACCAGTCTGGTGTGCCTTGGCACCTGATACATATATCCCGTTTTCATCCCTGTCCACTATTCTGGTAAAAAGATCAGGATCATCTTGTTCTGATGGTCCTTTGCTCCTATCGCCCTTTGGATCAGTCATTGCTCCACCAATCACGAGATTCTCCTTCTGAACCATCTTTACAAATTCTAGAAATCTCTGGTGATAGTCAGTTCCATGCTTTTCATCAATCTCAAAAGTAGTAGAGTGTAGCGCGTTTAACGCATCCATACCGACACACCTCTGAAAACATGTACCGGTGTTCTGTCCTAGTTTTCTCTGCATTCTGTTCTGAAGTACAAGGTCTTCAGCACCTTGGGCAATATGCAAGAATCGATTCACCTTCAGCCCGGTAATTGACGAATCAGCAGATGCAAGTGCCTCCTCCCGGACTGCAAGGTCATACGTCTCTGCTACTGCGTTAATTGACGGCCTTATCATAGGGTGGTCTACAGGCTCTTTGACTAATTCCCCAAAAAGATACACCTTTAGATCGCGGCCGCGCAAGCTCTCAATGTAATCCTCCCCGGTGCGAATCGTCTTGAGGACGTTTGCCATATACAATGTTTTAGTGTTAGGTTGTATAAATATTCTAGATCACATGATGAATAGCAGAATCAGAGGCCGATTCGGACATCAAGTATCCTGCATCCCTTGCCTTTTTCCATCACTAGTACGGGATTCATGTCAAGCTCCTTTATCTCCTCAAAGTCAGTCACAAGCTGCGATAAACGCTGAATACACTCAGATAACTTTGCAACATCAGATGGTTTTTCACCCCGCACACCCGTGAGAAGTTTTTGTGTCTTTATAGAGGCAATCATATCATCTGCTTCTTTGTTTGTAAGTGGTGCTAGCCTGAATGTGACATCCTTGAGGACTTCTACGTATATTCCGCCCATTCCAAGCATGACTACCGGACCAAATCCAGTCTCCAACTTTGAACCTATTATCATCTCCTTTCCACCCTTTACCATCTCGACTATCAAGACACCCTTTATCTCTGCCTTTTTGTCATATTTTCTTGCGTTGTATAGTATGGTCTTAAATGCAGATCTTACCTCTACATCACTTGTAAGATTCACCTTTACTCCCCCGGCATCTGATTTGTGTATAATTTGTGGAGATGCAATCTTCATGACTACCGGGTATCCTATCTTTTTTGCCACTCTAACTGCTTCTTTTGCATCTTTGGCAAGCATACTTTTTGGTAGCGGTAACCCATATGCCTTGAGTACTTCCTGTCCTTCTTCCTCTAAGAGATTCTTGCGGTTCTCTTTTTTTACCGCATCAAATATCTTACTTGCCCTTGACTTGTTAACTTTGAATTTGGTAGTTTTGCCATCTGGGGTTCTGACCCAATCAGAGAATTGTATCATAGCTGCAAGTGCCCTTATTGCACCTTCTGCATAGGTATAGTATGGCACATCGCCCGCTGCTAGAATATCTCTGTTAGTAATTCCTTCATCAAGCCCCATCAAGCTTGCAAGCATGGTCTTGTCGTATTTTTTTGACATTGTTACAATTACTTCAGCAAGCTTGTCATAGTTGAGTGTTCCAGATGGTGTGCACATGGTAATTACAGAGCCAACCTTGGGATGTCCTAGTACATGCTCTAGTACATTGTTGAATCGATTAAAGTCAGCATCACCTACTATATCTACAGGATTCCTAGAGCTGCCCCACGGAGGAATTACTGCATCTATTTTAGAACGAATGTTTTCGATTTTTGCCATCTTAATTCCAGACTTGGAGCATGCATCAGTTGATATTATTGCCGGCCCGCCTGCATTAGAAACTATAACTAGACCACCATTTGATGGAAGTGGTTGCTTTGAGAAAGCCGTTGCATAGTCAAATAGCTCCTCCATGGTATCAACGCGAATTGCACCAGACTGTTTGAGTAGTGCATCATAAATTTCATCAGAGCCCATGAGTGCACCAGTATGTGACATTGCGGCCTTTGCGCCCTCTGGGCTACGTCCAGACTTTAAAACAAGTACAGGTTTTTTGAGTTGTTTAGTGATATGCTTGCAGACTTTGAGGAATTTTTGACCATTACCCATATCTTCAAGATACATTACTATAACACGAGTCTGTTTGTGGTTTGCCAACATTTGCAAAACATCGACTTCACTCATAGCAGCTTTATTTCCCATGCTAACTACTGCAGAAAATCCAATTCCCTGTGCACTTGCATCCTCTACAAGTGCAGCACAGATTGCTCCGCTTTGTGATACGAGTGCTATCTTGCCAGATTTTGGAGTCACTTTGAGAAATGTAGAGTTCATCATAGTCTTTGGGTCCAAATTCATTACACCAAGGCAGTTAGGCCCAATCACCTGAATGCCATATTTTTTTGCAATATCCTTTAGCTCTTGCTCCATCTTTGCGCCGTTCTCGTCGACTTCCTTAAAACCAGCAGTAATAATGACCACACCCTTTACCTTCTTTTTACCACACTCCTCCAAGACACCTGCAACAAGCGTATTTTTAATTACAATTACTGCAAGATCTACTGGCTTTGGAATATCTAGCACGCTCTTGTATGCCTTTTTGTAAAATACCTTATCCCTTGTAGGGCTGACAGGGTACACCTTTCCCTTGAATCCGTTCATTATATTTGATGTAATGGTAGAACCTACACTGCCTCGCTTGTCAGATGCACCTATAACGGCAATGGATTTTGGCGAAAGGACGACGGATTCTGCCATGATATGCTGATTCTGGAAATCGTATAATAATAAAGTTGTTCAGGAGGTATGGTACAGAGTGTACGATTGCACCCATACCAAGAATAGTGCAAAACATATACTACATACAAATCTTGATTTATCGGGTTAGAGTTTGGCTAAATGGAATAGTATCACGTCTAGCTTCCCAGCATTTTTCCTGCCAAGTTTTTCTTTCTTGGAATCCATGTGATTGTAATGGTATTATCGCCAATCAAATCCCACGCCCGGCGGGCAAGTTCCCGAAGTTTGTCATTGTTAATTGCAAAGATGTGATTTAGTTGGTTTACTGTATTTAGCGAGTCGCTATATATGGTGATATCTTTATCATTTCCTACAAACCGCTCTAGTGCAGATATGATTGCCATATACTCTGCTTGGTTGTTTGTAATGTTTGGTGCTTTTTCATAAAACGAGTTGCCAGTCTCTTTGACAAAATACCCATATCCACCGTTAGGCCCTCCTGAGCCATCTACATATACGCTAATTGCCATCCTTGTACAACCTCGTCACCTTTACACTCAAATTTATCACTATAAGATATACTAGTATGGATATACCTTGCGATATTATTGATGCCATGTATGGATCATACTGTATGGTCAAAAAGTAATACTGGAAGAACCATCTTGCTACTGTATATACTGCCTCAGATATTCCAAGTGATGTAATAATTCTAAAGAGGTCGTGCCGGAGTTTCTGCCTATCCACACTACCATCCTCTAGAAGGTATTTTCTCTTCTCAGAGGAATAGTATAGTACACCAAATACCGTAAAATATACGAGATAATCCATCATAAGAGTATATGTCGTGTTGAGATAGTCTTCTTGGCCTGAGATAGACTGAGCAAATGCAGCTGAAACCACAACAGATACTGCAAGGGATGCAAGGATGTTTCTGTTTAGTTTGAGATATTCACGATATCTTACCATCATACAACATTAGGTAGATGGCTTCAATTAAACCAAGTCTAGTCCAGCGTTATCTTTAGAAATATTACAAGTCCTGCAAGCTCGGCAATACCAACGCCTAGCATATACGGGAATATATCATGTGAGAATATCTCTTCCATAGAAAAGTATGCAAGTGCACCAATCACATTATGCAGAAATAGCATTCCAGAAACTACAATCATTCCTAGTGGAAGCTGGGCGTGTGTCTTGCCGTACATCCTGCCAAATATAACCACCAGCACTCCTAGAATGCCCATGTTTGCAATTGATACGACTGACAGGACCAGTGAATTGGTCTCCATTTAGTCAAATACACCTCCCAATCTCTTATTTACTTTTATCCAATTTCCCCTCAATTTCCTCAAGTGCCTCCATGTTAGCTTCTAGATATGTAGATATGAAATAGGCCACACCGTACTTTTCCCCGACCTTGGCAACCATGTTGTTTTTTTCAAGCACCTTAATGTGATGTTTGATTGCCTTGTAGTCCAAGCCCAGCTCGTTTGCCAGTTGATTGGTGTTAAATGGACTTTCTTTTAGCTTTGAGATGATTCTCAGCCGATTTAGCCCTCCTCTAGAACCTGCAAAGACAAACCACAGCAGTCGTTTTGCGTCAGGATCGTTTGCCATGATTTCTGAAATTGTTGCGTCTATTCCACTAAAAGGTTTACGGGTATGCAATGTATGGTGTGTAGATGTGGTGTGTAGATGTGGTGTGTAGATGTGGTTACCACATCCTCTTTTGGGCACTTTACGTTTTGATACAGTTATGCAGAGACAGTTCAGTGTGTCCCATTTAATGTGGGAATGAAATACGTTCTGTTAAAAGGTATAAAAAACATCACATATTACTGACTACATGATGCCAAGTTATGACGCGCCACTTTACAGGCCACCCTCAGAAGCACGCTCCCTCATATTCCAAGTGACGCTAGGATGCTCCTTTAATGAGTGCTCGTTTTGCGACATGTATAGATCAAAAGAGTACTCTGAGAGGCCGTGGGATGAAGTAAAGATGGAGATAGACATGATGGCAGACCAACTACCAGAGACGAAAAGAATATTTCTTGCAGACGGCGATGCACTAAACCTTGATACTACATATCTAGAAAATATAGTCAAATACATCAGGGAAAAATTCCCACACCTAGAGAGAATTTCCTGTTATGCCATGCCCATGAACATCTTGAAAAAGACACCAGAAGAGCTGAAAAAACTAAACGACGCAGGACTTGACATGTTCTATCTTGGAATAGAGACAGGTTCTGATATCATTCTCAAAAAGGTGACAAAGGGGGCAACATCTAAAACCATAATCAAATCAGTCAACAAGGCAAAAGATGCAGGATATATCATGTCATGTATGATAATCCTAGGACTTGGTGGCAAGACATACTCTGAGGAGCACATTAGAGGAACAGCAGAGGTAATTAATGCATGCTCGCCACACTATGTAGGTGCATTGACACTATATCTAGAAAATGGAATTAAACAAGAGTTTATGGATAAATTCAAAGAGCCGTTCATAAGAATAAATGACGACGAGTCACTTGAGGAGTTGCGTGGATTAATTGAGCAAATTAATGCAAAAGAAGAGATGGTATTTCGTGCAAACCACGGTTCAAACGCATACACCATCAAGGGAACATTTCCACAAGACAAACAAGACATGCTAGATAAGATTGGGTGGATGCGAGAACATCCAGAGATAATGCGCCCTCAAGGACTACGTGGATTTTAGTTCAAGGTGCAAAATATAAAAAATGTCACCTCGGTATTGATGTATAGTTACAGGCCATCAATTACAGGTTTTAGATTATCAGGCAATTCTGGAAGCTCTGTATGACTTTCGTTGTTTTGCAAGGTATCAGGCCCGATTCTTCTCACCCTCTGAGTTCCTATCAGGGTATCGATGTTTCTTTGCACGTCCTTTTGTTCAAGCACCACACCTAGCTTTTCAAGTACATCATCTTCGCGGCCAAACTTTTGTATCGCATACTGGACAAGTATTATTTTCTCATCAGATGTAAATTCAGACACAAATTATTCCATCACATTATGGCTAAAAGCCTTTTCCTAGGTTTCATGTGTGGTGTGATCATTTTTTATGAATTTCTGATGATATATTTTAGTGATATATTTTGGTGATATATTTTGATGAGGTGTTTTGCTAAAATGATATGATGTATGATGTGTAGCATGGCGTATAGTATGAAAATCATATATCATGATTTCTGGTAAATAATCCAAGGCTCTGCTATACTTTTATCTCATGGTATGGTTTGCATTTTACAAAATGTTTGGCAGAATCAGCTATGTTGATTTAGTATGGCATCAGGAATACTTTGGCATAGTACATCTTACAGGCTTATCTTATTCTACAACAACTGTTACGCTGCATGCTACGAGTAATCCAGTAAATAGAAAATACCAACACGCCAACAGAAATCATTTTCAACTCCAGTCCTTGCATGGGAAATACAGATAGTCCACCTACAGCACCCAAGACCACTGCCAGCGGTGCAGTACATGCAGGACATCCAGGCGTAAACATTGCAAACATCCCACCTAGTGCAGCTGATGAATTTGACTTTGTAGAGTTTGCCATTCGCATTCTAGCCATCCTATATGCAATCATTGCAATATTGATTCCGCCAAGTATAGAGACAGCTGCTGTTAGTCCAATCGAGATGGCAATATATGATGGCTCAAGCTGTAATGCTACATCAAAATGAACTGGCAGTATAGACATTGTCAGGATATAATACATGATACCGAGTCCAGCAGAAGCAACAATTGTAATACATGCATACTTTTTGATCTTGAGTACGTTACTGATTAACTCTAACTTGCCTGCCAACTTGTAATGAGTTATAGTTTATCATATTTTAATGATTTCCAAAGATACGATTTTCAGATGCATTAATGATGTGAGCGTTAAGATATATCCCTTGCATATACATTCTATGCATACATTCTATGCATACATTCTAGCACAGGCATGTAGCATCTCCCTCATGCAATGTCAGCGGAATAGCATGTTGAAGAGTTTTTTTGCGCCAGACTTGGGGGTATCAAACCTGTTGGCTATTGTTGCAGTGGGCTTTTCGGTAAATATCCCCTGTGGGCGATATAATAGAATCAGCAGTAGTATTATTCCCAAGAGTAAAAAGTCAAGCCACACAGCATCAAATGGAACATAGCCTTCTAGTGAGTCCTTGTAGAATATGATTATCTTTCGCAACGTGACAAATATCAAAGTCCCTATTAAGACACCCTTGTTATTTGCAAGACCTCCAATCAGTATCATCAGGAATGGCCAGAAAGTCCAGCTTGCCCGGTCGTATGCAAATGCAATAGTTCCCCCTACATAAAACGCGTACAATGCTCCGCCAATTGCAGCAAGCGCAGCAGAGACCATTATTATACGGATTCTTATCTGAGTTGAGTTCTTTCCAAGGGATTCGGCTGCAACCTCATTATCACGTACAGCGCGCAACAGCCTTCCAAGTGGTGAGCGGACCATCTTTTCGCTGAATATAAACACCACAGCCGCAATAAGCACCAGACCTACAGTTGCCACGGGGAAACGCATTTCATCAGGTAGAAATGATAACGGGTCTGGCACCTGCACCCCTAGCGTGCCACCTACCAACGGGGTAAAGTTGTTACCTATTATCCTGATACTTTCACCAAACGCAAGCAATGTGATTGCTAGATAATCACCTCGCAGACGTATTGCAGGGTATGATGTGATTATTCCTAGACCACCTCCTACTACAGCAGCAATGCCCAAAGTCAAAAAGAATATGGCAAATCCAATTCCCGTATTATCAACTAGCCACATGTTAATTTGCGATACAATTGCCAGATTGTCTGTGATGTAGTCACCTTCGATTCCTGCCATTCCGGCAAAGATTCTTCCAGGTATCGAAGCTGCAACAAATGCACCAGCACCTACTGCCAACACTTTTCCAAAGTTTGGTATCCCAGTGTAACCAAACTCTAGATTCAGACTGAGATTTATTATAACATAGATTGCAAATATTGCAAGCAAATCTATGATAAATACAGTCTCAGACTCTAGAACCATGTCTCCACAACCTCGACCATTTCAGTCCTGCTATTCCGCGCGGTGCCAGCATTAATGTAACTACAATAAATACAAGTGGTATAAGCGGCCGGTATGCAATAAGCCAAGAACCAAATTCGCCTGCCAAAAACCTCGTCCCTAACACCTCAGTAAGTCCAATCAGTACACCTCCTGCAATTGCCCCGTAAATACTCATAAATCCACCCACTATACTTGCTGCAAACACACTTGGTATCAAGAGCGGACCCAAGTTAGGATCCCCTTGGAACCACAACGACATCAAAGCACCAGCTATTCCTGCAAGTCCGCCTCCCAACATCCAAGAGACGCCATACACCATCTTTACATTAATCCCAACAGTCTCAGATAGATCAGAGTTCTCAGTTGCCGCACGCATTGCAATTCCAAACTTTGTCTTTTTGAGCACAACAAACAACGTCAGTGCCAAGAGCGCTATTGTTAATGGAGCTACAAATACTATCATTGGAAGCCCGGCCAACTCTGCGTCATAGCTTCTCAAGGTAAATTCTCTAGATGTAACTTGGAACGTCTTTACCACAAAGTCGGCAAATATGTTCAACATTGCAATTACAACCAAATCAAATGCTAGAGTTGCAATCATTTGAATGGCCTGCGAGGCGCGCCGGCGGATGAGTGGCTTTAGAATAAACGTGTACAGTGCAACTGCAACCAGCCCAGATATCACAAATGCAATCGGGAGGGAAAAATATGGACTGACTTCCCATATTCTTGTTGCTACAAGTGCAATATACACCCCGATTGTTGCAAATGATGCATGGGCAAAGTTTGGAACCCTAGTGGTAAGATATGTTAGTGTAAGGCCAATGCTCAAAAGCGCCAAAAGGCTTGCAAAAACTATTGCATCAGAAAATATAGGATCTACCAAAATTACTCACTCACAACAAAGTCAGAGCAACACGTCTCCAAACCAGATAACATTTCACAAAAGTTCCCATAAAGTACACATGTTGAGAGAATTTAACACCAGAATCATGGTAGGCATTACTACCATCACCATATACAGTATCACCAGATACGATATCAGATACGATATCATGTGCAACATCATCACATAGCAACATCATATAGCATCATCACCACAAATAATTTTATGAATTGCTAGTTAATTTAGGTATCGTGTAGTACAAAATATGCTATATGATACGCATTATCTTTATAGACAAACAAATATGCCAAAAAACAACTCTTTCTATAAGTCCAGATTAGGTGACAGTACATCACTCAATATCTACACCTGAGTACACATACCAAATGATACTGGCCATGCAAAAACCCAAAACATCCCCCCCACTCTACAGCGAAAATTGGCCCAGTTTAGCACAAAAATCCACTTCTAAGTGAGATAAAATCCAGATTTTCGCCAGATTGGTAGGGCAGGGAGGGCTAAATAGTGCTCTGGGCAGGCATATATGTCATCAGAATGGGTTCTAGTATGTGCAAACATGTGCAGGGAGGGCTAAATAGTGCTCTGGGCAGGCATATTCCCACAAATTTGCGACATTACAGCACCAACAGAAAACCATTAATCCTTTCATTTCCACCAATAATCATGGGTATATTGTCTCTGTCAGGAATCAAAAAGCACTTTGGTGGTTTTTGGGTTCTTGACGGAATAGACATGGATATAGAAGCAGGTAAAATGCACCAGCTGATTGGCTCAAACGGAAGCGGAAAGACAACCCTCATCAACGTGGTTTCAGGCCTGATAAAACCAGATGAGGGCAAGGTGGTATTTGACGGTGTAGATATAACTCAGAAAGGTCCCTATGAGACATTCAAGACTGGGCTGGTCAGGACATGGCAGATTCCACAGGCATTTAAAAATCTCACCACCATGGAGAATTTTCTAGTATCAAGTGAGAATAACTCTGGCGAATCCTACCTGTACGCACCGCTAAAGCCAAAATGGAAAGGAGATGAGGAAAAAATTATGGACAAGGCAATAGAGGTCATGAAGATGGTGAATCTGCTGGAAAAAAGAGACATACTAAGTCAGAATCTTAGCGGCGGTCAACAAAAGTTGCTAGAGCTTGGAAGAGCACTAATGTCAGATGCCAAGATGATTCTCATGGATGAGCCAATTGCTGGAGTGAATCCCACACTTGCACATGAGATATTTGAGATGATCAGGGACATTTGCGTTAAACAAAAGATTACATTTCTCATAGTGGAGCACCGACTAGACATATCATTACAATATGTTGAGCATGTCTTGATGACTGCAAACGGAAAGATACTAGTCGAAGGTGACCCGCAGGAAGTCATAAAGCATCCCAACGTGGTGGAGTCATATCTAGGTGAGTAGATGGCAATGCCAGAGAGAGCAATCATTCATGTGGATACCCTTAGTGCAGGGTATGAAAACAGCCACATACTTTTTGATGTAAACTTTGAGGCAAAAGAGAAACAAGTCACCATAGTGATTGGGCCAAACGGAAGCGGCAAGAGTACACTCATTAAAAGTATATTCGGGCTGAACACCACATACTCTGGCAAGATAACACTCCAAGGAAAAGACATTACAGGATTTGTACCACACAAAGTAGCAAGGGAAAAGATTGCATACATGCCACAGGTGAATAACGTCTTTGCCAACCTTACAATCAAAGAGAACCTCATCATGGCAGGATATACAGTAGATCCAAGTACAGTTCAGGAGAGAATGCCAGGAATATTTGAGGCGTTCCCAGTGCTGAAAAAATATGAAAACACAAAGGCTGACACACTCAGTGGTGGTGAAAGGCAGATGCTTGGAATGGGCATGGCACTGATAAGAAAACCCACTGTAATGATGTTTGACGAACCTACTGCTGGCCTATCCCCAAAGCTTGCACACGAAGTGTTAGATAAGATAAAGCAGCTCAAAGAAGACTTTGGGATTACCATAGTGCTTGTAGAACAGAATGTAAGACGTGCCCTAAAGTTCGGGGACTGGGTATATCTTTTAGCAGGTGGTAAGAACGTCTTTAGTGGAACACCAAAGGACTTGCTCTCGCAGCCAGAGCTTGGAAAGTTGTACTTGGGCATAAGCTAACATCTGATTGCCAAACACATACTGTAAATTGTTTAGAACTATACAATTCTGAAAATATCACACTTTCGGCTAATTCTGTTGCTGCCAAACTATACAAAAATGGCATCTATGGTACCAACTTGGTTGTGTATGTCATGTTTATACCAAGACTTTCAAGTATCAGTTAATCCACCGGTGGACCCACATGACATCACAGGTGTATCAGGGGCATGAAAAGGCAGGCATAAAAAGGTGCAAAAAAGTTTTTATGTAAATTTTGTCATACCAAACCATGAACTGTGAAATAGTTAGATCCCCCCCATTGTGTGGGCAGGTATAATTTCTGCTGTATTCATGGTTTTATCTTTATGTGGAGTAATTGAGGACACATACGCACAGACAGTTACTGCTAATGCTGGGCCTGACCAAAAAGTAGCACCCAATGTTATGGTAACACTTGATGGTTCAGGCTCAACTCATTCTACAGGTGG
>JAPOPJ010000190.1 GCA_026712925.1 Nitrososphaerota archaeon | reverse complement strand
TGACTTGATCACAATATTTGAGGCTGATCCCAAAATACTACAATTCATCTCAATAGGGGTTGCTCCAGCATTAATCCTAGCAGCCGTATCTTACATAACATCTCGCCGCTATGGCTCAAGACAGAATGGAGGTATATTGGTAGGTGGTGGAGCTACATTACTTTTAGGAATGCTTTACTGCTATACAATACTTGACAAGATAGATGATTCATTCATCACAGATGCAGTAACATTTGTGCCCCTGCTATTCATGGCAGTCTCAGTTGCAGTGATGTATGTCGGCACACGGCTCTTTAAGATAAAAAAAAGACGTCCAAAAAAAGAGTATTTTTAGCACATATTTGCTGATACCGCATAAGCCCAAAATACATGAATTATCCTGCCTTACGTGGTTTTGTATAATTGATAATATGAGTTAGACAAGGATGTGATTTGACGCACATGTCATACCTGACTTGCTACCGGGAATACATAACGCATACTAACAGTTACTTATGTGTGTTCAAACCGCATTCCATTCATGTTATGTCGGAATCCTAGTTTTTCATAAAATGGCCGGACATCATCGGTGCAATGTAATACAGTCTTGTAACAGCCGCGTGACTTTGAGTATTCTAGTGCGTATGATATCAGTTTTTTTCCAATTCCCATTTTTTGAGATTTATCATTTACTGCAACATCCTCTATGTGCCCAGACATACCACCTTTGTGAATAAACTTTTGCTCTATAATTATGGTAAGACAACCTACAATTTTCCCATTTACCTCTGCTACTAAAATGATATGATCAGGGTTTACGTTTATCTTTTGAAATATCTCATCGGCTTGCTCCTTTTTCAAGTCACTTGCCATACGCAACGAATCAAGCGATTCTAGAAAACCGTTTTGCAAGTCATTTTTGCATAATTCCCTTATTGTTATATCTGCCATATCATCACACTTTAGGCTTTTTGAGATAGTCCCGATTTGCATCACTGTATGATTTTTTGTTTCCTATATCCATAAACCCTGATTTTGATACAAAAGACTGTACAAGATTCTTGCGCAATATTGCTTTTCTCATGAGATCATCCATGCCATATGATCTATTTCTTGGAATCAAATCAAAAATACTAGGCTCCATCACATAGCAACCCATGTTTATGTTTGCTTTAATATCTGGTTTTTCGCTCCACTTTTTCACCCTACCAGTTTTTGTAGTAATAATGACTCCGTATGGTAGTTTCGTCTTGTACTCATAAAGACCCATGGTGACTATTGCCTTTTTCTTTTGGTGTAATGCTATCATTTTTTGCAGGTCAAATTTGTAAATAGAATCACCATACATGCATACAAAGCTATCATTGATAAATTTCTGTGCAGTCTTTAGCTGTCCCGCAGTTGATAAAGGTCTGTCTGAGACAGCATACTCTATATCTACTCCAAATCTAGAGCCATCCTCAAAATAATCCTCAATTGTTTTTCTCAGATAACTGACACAAAATACTATGGATTTGATTCCGTTTTTTTTAGTCCATCCCACTAGGTGCTCTGCAATAGGTTTTTCACCTAGAGGTAGCATGGGTTTTGGAAGAGACTTGGTGTATGGCATAAGCCGTGATCCCAAACCACCTGCCAAAATTACTGCTTTCATGAGAGCTATTTGTAGTGTGTCTATTTATGTTCTAAATTAATATCATAATGCATTGCGCAGTTTTTCAGTCACATCAGATGGATTCTTTCCAAAAATAATTATCATTGGCTCTTTTCCAAAATCACCCTCGTGAAATATGGCATCAGGTTGCACTTTAGAGTTCTGCATTGCCGCACTTACCCCCCACACTATAGAGTGTCCTTCTGCTGTTTTTATCCTTGCAGGCTCGGCTGTGCGGTCATATTCTAGTACGGTGAGTTGTGATTTTAACTTGGAGAGTGTGTCTTTTTGGAATTTAATATTTACCGCAGACCTTAGAGATGGAAACTTTTTGCATGCCGCCACTACAGCAGATGCGACATGTTTTGAGCCCCCGTACTTTAAATCACCTGCCATAACTACTCTAGATCCAGTTCTTACAAGTCGTCCTTCTACCCCCAAGACATCCTGTGTTGATATTGGCCGGGCCTTGGAAAAGACAAAGTTAGTCTGACATTCTGGAATGTGAGTATTAATTTCCTTGATTTGTCTAAACTCTTCTATTCCCTGGAGTAATTGGTCATAAATCTGCCTACCATTACTAGAATGTGTTACACGCACCCCAGAGCCCACCAATGCAGAATTTCTGATAGAATCATGTGTGAATTTCTTTGAAAATAGTACAGCATCCCTGGTAGGCATTTTGCATGCTAGTGCGTAGCATAGTGCAAGTGAAAAGTTGCAACCACCACCATGATTAATTTGATTGATTTTTTTCCTAGAGGTGTAATACTGGCGATTTCCAGTTAGGATGTAGTCAGTCATCTGGTTTGACTCCAGCTCTAACCCGGTAATTACTATATTTTCAACCCCCATGTTTTGGATTTTTTTTGCCGCCTTCTCAACTGACTTTTTGGATCTTATCTTGGATCCCGTCAAAAACTCTGCCTCAAATTTGTTGGGTGTGATTATTGTGGATTCCGGTACAAGATGTCTCTTTAGATGTGGCACTGTCTGTTTTTTAATCAGCATTCCCCCGGTGGTGGATTTTATTACGGGATCTAGTACTACTGGAACATTCCACTTTCTCAGGGAATCAGAAATAATTTTGACTATACCAGGGCTGTAAACCATCCCAATCTTTATCCCATCAATTTTAAAGTCAGATGACATCATGTCTAGCTGTTCCCTTAACATCTTGAGGGATACAGGCTCGACTGTGCCAAATTTTGCAGTATTTTGGCTGGTAATGCCGGTAATTACAGTAAGGCAGTATGCATTGAGGGATTCGCACGACTTTATGTCGCCTTGGATTCCCGCACCTGATGACGGGTCAGACCCCCCGATTGATAGTATGTTTAGCATGTACAATCTTTTTACACGCCACTAATTTGTTTTATCTAATTTTTCTAAATATGTTATTCCAGACTACCACATAACTACAGCACTAAAGGACATGTGGAAAATTGATGGTTTTTTGCTCAAAAATTAACACAAATGATATAATCTCATTTATCTCAGATTTGCAGGTTCTTCCACAAATTCAAGGCTTTTGGTAAATCCTTAGCATTCCCAGCAAAGCCAATACTACAAGATACTCTACATATCAAAACCCATTTTGAAGATACTAATGAATCCAAAACGCCTCAAGTTTATCATCCGAGACGGATATATCAAAGGGCTCAAATTAACAAAAGTGTAGAGTTTGATGAATCCATTGATTGTGTTGGCGATGTAGGAATCAACAAGTCGTGCCTGCGAGTCACCTTCCCAAGGGACAAAGCGTGCTTGTGTACCTAAATTAAGTAACAATAAGAGATTGGTCAAACAACGTGACAAAACAACGATTGTATGATTAAGAAAAAACGGTTATGAGGGCACCCACAGCATTCATCCGATCAATAACCGTAACACAAGTATGACACCGCATATGTAAAAACATTGTTGATAACGCCTAGTCAGGTAGGGCGCTCACCCGATGAGTGAGTGTGCACGCAACACGCGAGGGTTCGAATCCCTCTCTCCACGTTGTGTTTTACATGAAAGTGCAGTATGTCTCAAGGCAGTACTTGTAGTACGCAACCGGGTTTTAATTTCAGAAAAAAATGGAGCTAAAAACACTGCAAGCATACCGATTTACTTTCTGTCGTTATTTTGATACGGTCTGAATCCACTGTGGATTCAAATTCCTTACGGTCCACTACTCTAAAGAATCTTTGATGGATTCCACACGCATTAATGAGCAACATAGTCAAAGCAAACAGGCTACGAATCGCGCATATTCAGAACTGAATGCTTTTTCATCAGAACAACCCCGCGCCAGATATACCATATCATTTCGAACATCCCTGCATATGTGGACACCTACTGTGGAAAGAGCCATGATTGATGCAGTGTATGAGTTGGATGTGGTAAATCACAACGTGTACTTTACAGTTCAGTTTATTTTGTAGGATCTACGACCTTGCCCATGAACAGTATAGTCCCACTCTCATTATCCTGTATGATAAAGATAAACGGATGATCTGCAACAAAATATGGGATTTCAGGGACATCATCAAACATAACCTCAATAGTTGTGACTGCTGCCGCCTCAGTTCCTTCCTCATTCACATTTACAAACGCAGCTTGTGTAGCCTTTGACACAAAGAATATTCTGTTCAGATCTGGTGGTGAGACAGCTATGTTAGGCAGATTGGAATCACTATCAGAGAAGACATATGGCATGCCTAAATCCACAAGAATACTTTTCAGATCATATTTTGTGCTCATGCCAAACTTTGGAATCTTTACGTTTACATCCATATTCTGCAGACCGTCCTGCCATTCCCTTATGAGATCATATGAAAGTGAGTCCTCCAGATCCCCCATACCGTCTTTGTCAGATGGGAGAATCAATAGCATTGAGAGCCGTTCACCTTTGTATGGCATCTGCAATACCTGCACATTATCCACATGAGCATAGTCAAAAGCAGAAGGCCATAATGTCATAAATTCAGCCCTCACATTATCTGTACCCGTCCAAAAATCATTCTCAACAGTATCTTCTTTTGGAAATGCAGTCAGCCAATCACCCTTGAAATATATCGCGTTTGTGAGTACAGCAACAACCGATCCAGAAGCAGTTGATTTTTTGTACACTTTGGTGATCTTTTCGTTGGTATTATCTGATGCCCATTGGTTTATCGTATCCACAGAATCATCGCTTGTAAAGTCCAAATTCTCCACATGTGCCTGATACGTATCTTGTAATGTGGTAATGTATGAATCATACAGTGTATAGTGTTTTGAAGGCCACAGGGCGTTTGCCATTTTAAGCGTAGCATATGGATCATCACGATTCAATGAGGATATGGTATTTCCCAACAACATGTGTCGCTCCTGACTATCAGGCTCAAACCCAAAGACATCTTCCATCTGGAAGGCAGTGTTCCCTTCAGCACCCTCATACAAGGCAGAGAATGCTATGTACATGCTTGTAGGTGAGAAAAATTGGTTTGTATTAGCATCAGCTTGTATGATCTTTTTGTAAAAGTCAACTGCAAAAGAGTTGTTTGCATCGGCTATATGCTGTGGAATTGCAACAGAATCATCTTGTGGAATTGCAACAGAATCATCTTGTGGAATATCGGTAAGAGTGTTTGTTGTATCGCCCCCTGTAGCATACAGCACTACTGCAAGTAACACAACAGATGCAATGGCCACAGGTGCAACAATCTGCAACTTCACAGTAATGTACCTCTACGTACATTGATAGTATTTATTCTATATTTTGTGTAATGGTACTCCCAAGTATTCAGGAATGGTTGTTTAAGCATCTGAGTACTTGGATATGCGTTTTTATAGATCAATAATACCACCATTCACCATATCCCCACGTTAAATGTTTGGGTTTTGCTATTTACTATACCAAAGATGGTGATATGATATGATGTAAAAGCGATCAGATTGGTCGTTTTTGCATCTGCACTATACATCAAAACCAATCAAAACGAACTCAAATCTGAAGCAAAAGGTGCCAAACTGGACAACACTGAATTTTCTGATTCGTGTTTTAGGCAACTCCCAATAAATTGTGTGTAAATAAACAGTTTTGGGCACTCCAAATGTCATGCACCCAAACTGTTACCATGCGACGTAATTTTGCAAACTATGAGGTCTCACTAGCACACCTAAAAGAGCAAAAGTTGTCCCTCATACTTTGAAATTCCCGTCCGCAGTGTTTGCAGACCCGTAGTGCTCTCATACTATACATTGCACTTTCATAGTTATAAGGCCCACGTAACTGAGCATGCTGATCGCATAGTTACACAGCACATAATGCTAGTCAAACATGCCGCAAAAAGACAGAATTTCAATACACCATGCACGAAAACACAAGACATACCCAGATTCAAGCTCATTTAGTGATATATCGAGGAATCAGGCCATCATGATATGGCAAGATGCCTGCCACATATTTAGGCTACATAAAATGGTGATTGTTTAAATCAGGCCACACTACACATTATACCATGGGTACTCAGATGAGTTCTGCTCGCAGGGGCATTATAACAGAGCAGATGAAGCAAGTAGCAAAAGATGAAGATATCACAACTGACTGGCTTTTACCCAAGATGGCCAGTGGCGCTATTATAATTCCAAGCAACAACGTCCGGCCCCAGAAAATACACAATGTAGGAATTGGTAGCGGACTGAAAACAAAGGTAAATGTCAATATCGGAACATCCACTCTGAATGTAAATCTTGATGAAGAGATTCAAAAGGCAAAGGTAGCAGTGAAATACCATGCTGATACCATGATGGACCTCAGCGACGGCGGAGACATCCAGGAAATAAGAAAATCACTCATGGAGGTAGCCCCTATAACATTTGGTACCGTACCAATCTATGAGGCATACAACCGTGGAGTCATGATTCACAAAAACCCAATGAACCTAACAGAGGATGATTTCCTAAACGCCTTTGAGAATAACGCAAAGGATGGAGTAGACTATACCACCATACACTGTGGCATTACAAAAGAGATTGCCAAAAGAATCCTCAAAGTTCGACGACACGGTGGCATTGTAAGTAAAGGTGGAACCATCACTGCAGCATGGATGCTCAAGCACGATAAAGAAAACCCATACCTATCACACTATGACTATATCATGGAGATAGCAAAAAAATATGATGTAACATTTAGTCTCGGAGATGCGCTACGACCAGGCTCCATTTTAGACTCACATGATGAGCTTCAAGTACAAGAGATGATCAACGTTGCAAGACTAACCAAGCGTGCTCATGAAAAAGACATTCAAGTGATGGTTGAAGGTCCGGGCCATGTTCCATTAAATGAAGTAGCGGCAAACGTAAGACTTGCCAAATCACTCATTGGCCAGGTACCATACTATGTTCTAGGACCGCTTGTAACTGATGTGGCATCAGGACACGACCACATTGCAAGTGCTATAGGGGCAGCTGTCTCTGCAAGTGAGGGTGTAGATTTACTATGCTATCTTACACCATCAGAGCATTTAGCATTACCAAATGCAGATGAGGTCAAAGCAGGCCTGATTGCATATAGAATTGCAGCTCATGCAGGAGACCTTGTGAAAATCCGCGAAAAAGCAGTAAAGTGGGATGCCGCAATGACTGAGGCGCGCCGCACACTTGACTGGGAGAGACAAATTGCACTATCTATTGATCCCGAAGAGGCAGCAAAGATACACAGTAGAACAGGACAGCACCCAGGAAATAATGTTCCATGTACAATGTGTGGTGGGGCATGCGTATACATGATGCTTCCACAGCAAAAACAGTATGATTCTGATGAAAAGCTACAGCAAGTAGAGTAAGACCCAATTTAATTCTGGTACAGTATCATTCCATATCACCATATTTACCCACACATGTTCAGTTCTCTAGTTAGTCAAACCTGCAACTATACACCAAACAGAAAAAATATAATTCATTTTTGTTCTGCATGTTTTGATTTTATCTCCAATGTATCGTATTGATTGGTATAGATGCACCTCTACTCATTTCAATATCTTCAAGGTATTTCATTTCCTCATTTAGCGACTCATCATAATCAATAATATCATTAATGTCAGCACACAATTCCCGCAGGCCTTACCTTTACACTATTGAGTAGCAAAATTTTTTAGCATACTAAATGTCGTAATGATTCTAGTGGTATGAACGGCGATTATTTTTCTACTGCCTTTACCATTTTAGTTAATTTCTTGTACGAGTCATCAAGGTTGATATTCTCAGAGAGTCTATCCTGACATGCTTTGATATAATTTACAACCTCTTCAGTCTTTGATTCTTGAACTGCTGTAAGCAATCGTCCTATATCTTTCCACAACTCCTCTGCAACCTTTCTAATCTCAGGATTTGCAATGACAGTCTCTATTAGTTCTGGGGATTCAGTCATTATACTTTCTGCAAGTGTTTTCTGGACCCTAAATGTAGTACCAGACATTTTATCTGTTAGAGTTATCTTGCTATCCTTTGAGATGATATTTGCAAAGACTAAATTGAGAAGGTGTGTAAGTCCCAAAATTACGGCTATCTTTTTGTCGTGTTCTGCCGCATCAATTGTTACAAAGTTGGCTCCAGAAAATAGGGATTTTATGACAGTTAGTTCTTTTTTTGCATCCTTTATTGGAACAGAGATTATGTTTTGTCCTTTTATTGTCTTTACACCAGGTCCAAACATCGGATGAATGCAAATGGGGTTTATCTTGCTAGGCATCTTTGAGAGTGAAGAGACCACTTTGGATTTTTCAGAAGATATTTCAATCAGATATGTTCCACGTTTCATCTCTTTTGCGATTAGTCTGATTATCTCAGGGGTCCTCCTAGTGGGTATGCACAATACCACATAATCTGCCTGTAAAATTGAGCTTACAAGCGACTTTGCCACAATGATATTTTTAATCGGAATATCCCTTTCTGTGTCAAATCCCGTAACCTCAAAGCCTGCACTCAAAAAGTACTTTGAGAACCACTGTCCCATCTGTCCACCTGCTCCAAGTACTGTAAGTTTCTTCATGATATTTCCCTCAATTCACTACCTAGTATAATCATACCTTGCATTAGTACATTTTCTTTCTGGCATGCCGAAATGCGTATAAAATCAGGATAATCCCCAAATCCCACGCCTGGTGCTATTGCTAATCCCCTATCTAGGAGTGATTCGGCTAGCCTCACGCCGTCAAATCCCTCCTGATTAACTCTTGCATACAGATACATTGCACCATCAGGCATAATAAAATCTAGCCCTATATCACTTGCCTTTTTAGATAATATATCAAGCCTGTGCCTAATAGTATGCACATTTCCTGAAATATCAGCATCTAGTGCCTGTATAGCTGCATACTGAATGGGTTCAGATACATTCGTCAGGCATAGTGAGGCAATTTTTTTCAATCTACGTGTTATATCAGCAGAGGATATAGAATAACCTATCCTAAACCCCGTCATTGCGTGTGATTTTGAAAATGACTGGGTTATGATGCTTTTCTCATAATTATATGCAATGATACTCTTCCAGTCCTTGTAAGCATAATCTGAATAAATCTCATCACTAAGCACGTACAATGAATGGTCTATAGCAATTCTCATTATATCATCTTGGAGTTTTTGTGGAAGTATTTTCCCTGTAGGGTTGTTTGGGTAATTTAGCACGATCATCTTGGTGTTAGGATTTATCACATCTTGTATTTGAGAATATGATGGCTCCCAGTTATTCTCCATTGTAGTATGGATAGACCTCACCTTTATTCCAGCATATAGTGCGCACTCTTTGTATGCAGGCCATGCAGGCTCTATTACTATCATCTCATCACCAGGATTGAGAAGCGTGCTTATTGCAGAAAATACAGAAAACCTTGCACCTGGGCTTGCAAGTATATTCTCTGCGGATACTTTGGTGTTGAATTTCTCAGAGACATATCTTGCCACACTATCTCGGAATATTGGCATACCGCCCGCTAGACCATACTTAAAAAAACCCTTGCTACATGCTTGGCCAAGCGCATCACATGCTTTTGCCGGTGGTGCAAAGTCTGTCTCTCCTACTTCCATGTGAATTATTGTTTTTCCCTTTGCTTCTAGTGACTTTGCTCTGCGAAATATCGATAAATGTGACTGACCATTCCCTGCCTGCTCCTTAATTGATTCGTTAAGTAGGAAATTTAGAAATCTTGATGATGTGTGATTATCCAGTCCCATATCATCAGATGCAAAAGACATCTTGTCACGAAGTTCATCCTCCCTATTCTCATCTGAAAAGCTCATACCCATTGTTTTTTTCACATCGCCAATTTCTCGTGATACATCCATTCGCATTTTTAGCAGTTTTAACATATCCAATGTAATCTCATCCATTTTACCGCGGAGACGTTCAATATCAGACATTACAACACCTGCTTTATTGCACCTGAAATTATCGCATGGTCTGCTAGGATTAGTGATGTCAAAGAATCCACTACAGGTGGTGCCCTTGGAACTACACATGGATCATGTCGTCCTTTAACATGTAATGTGGTTGATTTTTTTGTACGAATATTTACTGTCTTTTGTTGCTGTGGTATGGAAGATGCAGGTTTGAATGCCACACGCATTGTAATTGGCATGCCATTTGATATGCCGCCAAGAATGCCACCAGAGTTGTTAGTTCCTGTAATAATTTTGCCGTTTTTAATTGCATACAAGTCGTTATTCTCAGAACCATAAAGCTTTGAGCCTTCAAATCCTGAGCCAAACTCTACACCCTTTACAGACGGGATTGAAAACATTGCACTACTCAGGTCTGACTCTAATGAGTGAAATATTGGATCCCCAAGACCCACAGGAACACCCGTAGTTACTGATTCTATCACACCACCTAGCGAGTCACCTCTCTTTTTAGCATCAAGAATGGATTCTTCCATCTTTCCTGCTGTCTGTATATCAGGGCACCGCACATTATTTTTGTAGATTGATTTTGTCATACTTTGGGTAAACTTTTTTTCCATACAAACTTGTCCTATTTGCATTACAAATGAGTTTGTACTTATCCCCAAGGTATGCTTGAGGAGCTTGCGGGCTATTGCACCTCCCATTACATGCGTGGCAGTAAGTCGTCCAGAGAATCTGCCCCCTCCGCGATAGTCATTAAAATGATTATATTTTATCATGGCAGGATAGTCTGAGTGTCCTGGCCTGAGTTTAGTCTTGAGGTCTTCATAGTCTTTTGATTTTTGATCGCTGTTCCATATTATCATGGTAATTGGTGCTCCTGTGGTATAGCCCCTAAAGACACCTGAAATTATCTCAACTTGGTCACCTTCCTTTCGCTGTGTCGTGATATGTGACTGTCCAGGTCTTCTCAGATTTAGCATTTCTTGGATATCGGATTCGGCAAGCTCTAGTCCTGCAGGGCAGCCATCCAAGACTGCACCTATGGCCCTTCCATGACTCTCACCAAAACTGCTAAGCACTAGACGTTGACCGATTGAACTTCCTGGCATCACACTATCAATATACGCGGTGCTTATAATTCAACATTATTGTGGCCTATGATTGTGATATGTGGGTGTGACCCATGATTGCGGTGTGTAAAGATGGTGTGAGTGTGGTGTGTGAATCTGACACGACATCCTAGCATGATGTCCTAGCATGATGTCCTAGCATGATGTCCTAGCATGATGTCCTAGCATGATGTCCTAGCATGAT
>JAPOPJ010000154.1 GCA_026712925.1 Nitrososphaerota archaeon | reverse complement strand
CTCCTGCAATCACAAAACATACATAGATTCTTTTCATTTATGCGCAAAATGTAATGGATCGTGAACAGATACCTTATTTGTGCAAGTATTAGTTTATCATAGTCATGCTTATTTTTGTCCTTTTTTTCTTACTCTTTATGTTCAGCAAGTTGAAGTGGTAGTTTGGTATTTTCATATTTATCAAATAATTCCTTAAACTTTGCTTTTACATACAATTGAGAAGGAGGTGCACGTGTTGGCTCGTTCTCTACATGCCAGCTCAATTGAATTTTGGGCATATTATTGATTTCTTCCAAACCCTTTTTTAATTCATTCATCTTTGAGCTCAGACTAAATACTGCTTCGTCTGTAATGGACAGATCGTTTGACATCATATCCGGATTGTTGATTTCAGATTTAATTACATCCCGTAATTCTTCTTCTCTAGTTGAATCCAATTCCATACGATTTTCTTCTCGATTCGTATTAGTGTAGTGCGACGCAATGTCTGCCGCACGTTCTAACATAGGTCTTATTATATCCTTCAAGTCTTTCAAGATCTCGTTTTTCGAATCAATGTATTTCGAATCAATGTCTATCGCTGGAAGTACACAGTACAAGTTTCGCAAATACATAATTTCTACTGGTACAGGCAAATCTTTGAATTTATTGAGATCCCTTGGATATTTCACATGGATAGTATCTGACGTAACTATTTCAAGGTATTTTTCTTGCAACAAGTCGTTGTATCGTTCTTTTGCTACTTTTTCTGCTACTTTTTTTACTATTTTTCGCGCTACTGCTCTTATGTGCAAATCCTCTAACCCCGAAAAAATGAGTTTTTTGCGACATTCACCATCAACTTGTGGTAAAAGTATGCCTTTTACATTAGGATATGCTTCATCTTTGATTATATCTAATAATTGAGATGAGTCATCATGAAATTCATCTCGTATGGATATCCCTTCAATGGTGGTATTAAAAACAGCTGCTAAAATTACATTTGAGTCAGGTATTATTACATTCAATCTTATGTAAAAACTACGTAATAGTATCTAAACTTTTCATTAGGCTAGTATATTGCCATTTTGCTTTAGCTTCGTCAGGTTTAAATTTATCAAAATCCATTAGATCCTTTTTAATAGCAAAATCAACCAAATCCATCATGTCGTTTGCTACTTGATATTTTCTTTCCTTAGTTATGTTAGTATCCTTAGTGATGTCAAGTATGTTTTTTATTAATTCTGACATCATAGGAAACACTTGAGTAAAGGGAACTTTTGGTTTCCAATCTGAATTTTGTTCTGGTTGAACTTGTTTGGGTATGATGTAAAGATAATCTGATGTGAAATGAATAGCGGCAACTGGAAACTGCTTTCCGTAGACTTTGATATTTTCAATATTAAACTGTGCATTGTCTAGAATTAGTATTGCAACGCGAATAGCCATGCCAAAGTAAAGCCCATTAAAATTTTTTACAGTTAGCCAATTTTTCTCGTGGTCTTGTAATAGTTGTCGTAATTCGAAAAACTCTGAAAACATATACTCCTCATTCTTGGATGTTTTTACGTTTTCGCTGGTTAAATCTTCAGGCTTTATTGAAATTTCATTTGTATGCATAGATTCCATTACATGTTTTCTCACAGTTTTAATATTTATGTATTCGTGGGTATGTTGTATGACCCTACCTGAGGCGGTCTTTAGAGAGATGTTTTCTGTGCCTGAAAACGGAATTATGCGATAAACTCGTATGTGAAATGTTCTGATATGGGTGCTTAGGCACAACATGCACTCTAGATATACATGCAGGGCGTATACTCGCAAACGGCGGTTTGTTAGCTAAATTTAATCCCTAGTTGATCTAAATACACACCCCTCATTAAGAGCCAATTTTTGGATTATTAATCATGCCAAACTTCGACAAGACTTGGGCTCAACAGGAGACCCAAGGTGTAGGCAGTAAATTACGTGGTGCAGTAAAGCCACAGGGCGCACTAAAGCCGCGAATCCAGACTGCGGTCAATAAACTGCAGGTTCAGATATCCAAGATGGACTCTATGCTTGGCAAGCTTCACGAGAGAGACTCTAAACTCTTTCAGAGAATTGTGACTGCTATGCAGCAGCACGATACAGGCACAAGCAAAGTACTATCAAACGAACTAGCTGAAATTCGCAAGGTTTCAAAAATGCTTGGTAATGCAAGGATATCATTGGAACAGGTTCAACTGCGACTGACTACAATTCACGACCTAGGTGACGCTATGGTAGCAATAGGACCGGCAATGTCAACCATGAAGGGATTAAAATCCTCACTGGGAAGATTCATGCCGGAGGCAGATTCGGAGCTCAACTCTATGACTCAGACACTCAATGGTCTGATGATAGACTCACTTGCTGGAGATTCTTTCAGCCCAGACTCAGATATCTCAAGTGAAGAGACAGACAAAATCCTCCAAGAAGCATCTGCCGTAGCAGAGCAACAGATTGGAGACAAGTTCCCATCCGTCCCATCCCCAACAGGACTTCCGTCCCAATCATCTTCTACATTTGAGTAGATGAGAGTGGCGAAGGTTCTTTTTTGTTTTATTTTATGTAATT
>JAPOPJ010000186.1 GCA_026712925.1 Nitrososphaerota archaeon | reverse complement strand
TGACTTTTGCTGTGTCAAATCGGAGCTCTTTGTTAAATGATGTGGCATTTGCAAACATGCCAGACATGTCAGTTACAGCAGATGTGTTCCAACCATATTCAAATTGACGTGGGTTTGTCTTATCTGGATTTATACCAACATGGCTGTTAAATGATGTAGCACCATTGAACACATTTGACATATTAGTAACACTAGCCGTATTCCACAAGTAGAGTGGCTGATTAAATGATGTAGCATTTGCAAACATACTAGACATATCAGTTACAGATGACATATTCCAGTTTTGTAGTGGTTGATTGAAAGATGTAGCACCATTGAACATATCAGATGTATCAGTTACAGATGATATGTCCAAATTGAGCGGCTGATTAAATGATGAGGCAGACAAGAACATACCAGACATGTCAGTTACACCAGATACGTCCCAAGATGATATATCCTGATTAAATGATGTAGCATTTGCAAACATTCCACTCATATTTCTCACACTAGATACATCCCAAGAGTTTAGTGGTTGGTTAAACATTTGAGCAGACAAAAAAGTTTGCTCCATACTAGTTACACCAGATACATCCCAAGAACTAATGTCTGCATTTAGTGAGCGTGCATATGCAAACATTCTATCCATGTTTTTAACATTTGAAAGATCAGGCATATCGATTGCAGTGATATTCATGTTAGCTGTACCATAAAATGCCCCTTCCATGGTACTCCATTTGACATCACCCCATGCTCTAATTTCTTTTAGTTGAATTGCACTGTTGAGATTTTTTTCAAAATTAATTCCCGGAAAAGTTTTCTCAATTGTTATGATTTTAGGACCAGAAGTTCTGTATGTAAAACTAGCATCCCCGGTATATTTATCGGCATTACCACCGTCCCAAATAACGCCATACTCTGTGGTATCATCAATAGATGGTATGATTATTTCCTGGTTTGGAGCACTAGCCTCGAAAATAATGATAAATGCACCATTAGTATTGACAATTTCATCACGTCTGATCTGGTAATCCTCAACACCACATTCGGCTGCGGATACATCTGAGAATAGCAATGGTACTGAAACTGCAACAGCTATTAGCAGAGATAATTGTAGTGTTTTTTTCAACATATAATTGACTGATGTTTGAAATTTAAGCTTATCGTAGATGTTGATGCTGTACAGTTTGACACCATTTGCTCTGGATTTGTAACAAGCGTATAGTCGTACATCTAGAATGGAATTTGGAAAAAGCACCGAGTTTGTAAAAGAACCCACATAGCGAGTTTGTTGGATAATCCTGTCTGAAGTTATCTTTACAGAGATGTTTTTTGTGTCTGAAAACAGAATTATGCAACAAATTCCACATAACAAACATGTTATATAACAAACATGTTATATAACAAACATGTTATATAACAAACATGTTATATAACAAACATGTTATATAACAAACATGTTATATAACAAACATGTTATAGAAAATTATGGCTATCGTAACAGGAAATATTGCAAAGGGCAAAGATCTATATGGACGTGATGAGTTAGATGTGCTTTGTAAGGGAATAGAAAAAGACAGTCTGCTGCTGATATCACCTCGACGGTACGGCAAAACAAGTATTGGAATACGCATGAAGGCGGAGACACGGCACGGGTGGTCTGTGACATATATCGACATGGAGGGATTTAGCGAACCTTGTGAATTTATCATGGGACTGAACCACTCACGCACTATGTTAAAAAGAATAAAAAATCTTTTTAAAAGTGGAATAGTTGCAACTGACAAAGTTGAATTTTTTAACATGATAGCAATCAAACTGCGTGAGTCAGATAATAGTTGGAAGAAAAAAGGCACTGAGATTTTTTGCGAGTTAAAAGATGCAAACCCAAAATTAATTATTATTGATGAGCTTCCAACATATTTACTCAAAATGCACGAGAAATATCAAGATAATGGAGCAACATTATCCACATTTCTGCACTGGTTATGTAGCATACGACTAGATCTACAAATTAGATTCATTGTATGTAGTTCGGTTGGGATTAACACCATCATAGATGGATATGGATTGGAAAATTCAATTAATTATTTTTCCAGAGAATCTCTTTTTCCTTTTGATGATGAAACGGCTAAAAGAATGATAACTATACAAAATAAATACAACATTACCCACACAAACGAACTAGTCAGAGAAATCACGAGTATAATTGGTTTACAAGTTCTATTTTTTATCCAGTTAATGCTTAAAGAAATTAGAAATAGGACAGTTTATGGAAAGATAAGACTGACAAGCAAAATAATTTCTGACTCTTATATATGGGGATTGCTAGGAGTTGAGGAAAAAAGATATTTTAATTGGTATTTTAAGCGCCTTGTAACTGAATTTAGAGAAAAAGAATACGATGTTGTATTGGAGATATTAAATCCTCTAACCCAAGTTTCAAGTGTTAACATAAATGAATTGGAGGGAATTTATAAGAAAATCAAAGAAAAGAAAAATAGACGTGACTTTAATAAAATTCTTCAAACTCTGGAAGAAGGATTCTACATTACAAAAAATAAAAACATGATAACATTTCATAACAAGGTTTTACGTGATCTCTGGATCAATGGGGATGAGATTAGCTGATGTCATTTTTCAAATTTACACCAGATTTGACTGATGAGAATATCTTTATGAGAATGTCAGTCGGACATGATAATTTGATACCGGACTGTGTTGAGCGGATACAAAATGCCATACGAAATAATGCCACAGCACACATACTCTTTTTGGGTCCAAGAGGAATTGGAAAAACGCACTTGGTACTGCAAATTTTGTACAGGCTGTCTAGTTCAGGTATGATTACCCCCATCAGGCTTGCTGAAGAAGAATATTCCATATTTAGTATAGATGATCTGTGCAGCCGCATTCTAGAGAAATTGGGCTTACCAAATCATGAAAAAAATGCCTTTATGTACTGCAGAAATGAGTTAGATGAATTAAAAGACAGCGGCAAACCAGTTGTCCTGTTTATAGATAACATTCAGATGCTATTTGAGCAAATCAAAGATGATCTGGGAAAACTACGCAGTATTATACAATCAGATGAAAGCCTACACATAGTTGGCTCATCACTGACATATTCGGATTTAATCTCATCACCTGATGAGCCGTTTTACAGATTTTTTGATGTCAGATTTCTTCAAGGATTAGATAGAAAAGATATGCTCAAACTGCTCAAAAAGCGTCTGGCATTCTCAAAAAAAGAGCACCTCATAAAACATCTCAAAGATCCTGGATATGTGGACTGCATTTGCCTGCTTGCAGGGGGCAATCCTCGCATCATTCACACACTAGCAGAAATAATCATACAGAAAGACTCGTCAGATTTTCCAAAAGACATCCTATTACTTTTGGACCAACTGACACCATTTTACCATGCACAAATGCTGGCCATGTCTGCTGAACAGAGAAAGATATTTGATGCAATCGTATCATCAGACGGACCACTATCCCCAACTGAGATTGCACATCAGATTGACATAAAACCAAGCATTGCAGTTACTCAGATACGCAGATTGAAAAAGAGTAGGGTTGTGGAAAATATAAAGTTCTCCAACAAAAGGGGAACGAAATACCAGATTAAAGATAGGCTGTATCGTATTTGGAGACAAATCCGTTCAGAATATAATACAGAAAAAATGGAGGCTTTGCTAACTTTTGCAATGCTTTGGTATTCCAAAACAAAAAAGACAGGTAAGCAGCATTCTTTAATTGGAAATGACAAATCATATAGGCATTTAAAAAAGACTGACCCAAAAGATATTGAAAAAATCCTAAAAACTAACCCTGAAAATACAGACGCACTTGCAAAACAGATACACGATCTCATATCTCTTGGAAAGTATAATGCCTCTGTAAAATCTGCCAAAAAGATTCTCATAATGGATTCAGACTATTTTGTAGATATCATAAAACCATTCATTGATCATAAACTTGATCGTGAATTACTTTTACTTGTAAAACATCATAAATTACTCTCAAAATCAGATAATAGTAACACTGCACCATTAAGAATATACATTGGAGTTATTTTTGCCAGATTTTTCCATGATATGATTGAGAGGAAAACTGACGGGTATGAATTTTATGTTTCTGCTTTGTCACATGTGAGTGATGTGGCAAGCTCTGAAGATCTTGCATCTGGCTGTATTGATGGCATATTTGAACATGTCGGGGCAATCAATATTCTATCAGATGTAGTGTATATGCTCAAAGATGTATTTAGTTCAGAGAGATTAAATATTCTGACCCCTCTTGTTTGCGCATCAGAATATGTTGTAAGAAATGATCCAGAGGTGCTTGAAAAACTACATCCTGAAATGAGACAGTTGGTAATTCAAATCATACAGGAGACATCACCCAAAACCAGCATTGGTAAACAAGTTCTTGACTCCATAACCACAGTATGAGAATATTCTGATACACTCACAATATTCACATGATATGACTAGAAATGTGCACAAAATACCACACCATGAGTATGTGGTGAAATAGTATAACTTGTGATATATTACAACTTGCAAAATATTACAAATCAATAAAGTGTTTGGTTTAATTACAAAGTTATCCTTACTAAATATTTCAACCTGCCATATCTAGTATGGCCTGTCCAAAGTGAACTCTAAACGGCTGACAGTATATCACGACTGTATCATATTGGTCCCAATCCACACCATCAAGGGAATAGTTCTGATTTCCCTTGCTACCTTTGAGTTTCTCTAGATGATATCCAGATTTAACATCACCATCATTTGTAAGATAGACTCTCAAGTCCGGTCCGTTTGTAACCTCAAAATTCTCAAATCGCAAATAGTCTGAACCCGACACTTGGATTATTTTTGCTGTTCCATCTGCTCTATGCCCTACGAGCCCTTCAAATGTCCCAATTCTCAGCACATTCACTGTATCCATTTCACTCATATCTTCAGAGATTTCAGTTGGGTTAGCCGCCGCATCATCCATAATCATATCCTTTACATCCTCAGGCATCTTTTCTACAATATCCTGGCGCTCAGAATCATCCATACTTGCAAACATCTCTACTGTCAGCCCTTCCTCTATGGCATTCATCCTGCCAGGTAAAGACTCATCAACTGAACTCTCAAAGAATAACGGGCTTGACAAGCCTACTGCGATTGCAACTATTACAACTATTCCAATTATGAGTGCCTTCATGATTATGATATGGGATATGGTGATTATAGAGTCTTTCCCCAATTCGATTCTTTAGCAAATTCGGTGCGTGAATGAATAAAGAATGTCAAAGGATTTACCATATCCACAAAACCATAGTAAGAATGACGATACTACAATACCCCAAAATACATTTTGTAAATGCTAAAGAATCTAAAACACCTCAAATGGTCATAAAGATGGACATGTCAAGGGATCAAAATAACAAAAGCTGCAAATTTGTGGAAGAATCAAACTAGTCTTATATGAAGCCGGTGCCATTCTTGAGACTTTTTGTGAATTTGCTTAAAGCCTCTGTCAGTTCAGAGGTTTCTTCTGATGTGGCAGTCCCATTACGATGTACTTCTTCCCAATCATGACCACAAGTCATGCATTCGTATTCCATGTGTGTTTCATAAGGAACCCGTAAATTTCCACCATGATTCTTGGTTTCATCATCAGGTTTAGTATAACCGAATAAAAATTTAGGCACGGGCGGAGCAGTGATTCCGCACTTGGGACATTTTCTTTCGGACATGATATAATATTCACATACTATAGCAATACGCATAAGTTTCTGTACATGGCATTTTCTGGGCACCATCGTCCCTTGACCATCACATCTTTGTGCAAACCATCATCTCTTGCATTCCAAACAACATCTGTACACCTTACGTATTTTTTTCACACAAATTTGTAAACTGGGCTGGCTCAGCATTACACGATTCTTGACCAAATTCGGA
>JAPOPJ010000327.1 GCA_026712925.1 Nitrososphaerota archaeon | reverse complement strand
CTACAATCCAGACATGACGGACTGGTGGGGCGACATGATAGATGCCCTAGGCGACAAGTCCAGTACGATCTGGGCTGAGCCTTACTGGGGTAACGACTTATGGGTCGAGATAGAGGACATTGGTACTGACAAATACAGAATATCACTATACGGAATAGCTGCGTCCGGTAAGGTCATCTCATATACAATTACCAAGACAGACGATGGATACTACGCGTACGGACCGGAGAAAGAAGATGGCAGTATGGCCTCCCGCACCTACGTGAACAACGTGGACGGTGGAGGTGATGACATTCTAGTCATCCAGCCGATAAAGCCGTCTTATCTTATACTGCGGGACAACAGAACCGCCAAGGCGACATAAACGACTCGAACGGCAACTGTTGGCTGAAAGATAACAGCTGGTTCACTGGCACCGTCAGCGACAATGCACGTGGTTCAAAAGTGAACTACCGAGCCAACAACGATGCATATGACAACTGTAGTAAGCCGCTGTATCTTGATGATGTGGATCTTGCCTGGAAGAACGGATCGTACACACTCAACGTGTGGGGTGCCGACACATCCGACACCGTGTACTTTTACACCCCAAGCCCAGATGGGAAGACCACATTCCAGATGAAAATCAACTGGAAATAGATGGACAGTACACACATACACCACACCCTCTTTTTTTCTTCTTTTTGGTAGCCTCTACCATCACCGCTTTAACACCTACCACCAAATCACCATGGTCAAACAAAACTGTAGTGGTTGGGTGTGTCTCCATACTCTGCTCTTGGATGGGCAAAAGATGCCAAGGTGTTTATCATATTCATAATACCAAACACAGTAAGAGTGACCATATCATGCCATATCCCAAAAGCCATTTTGAAGTTGTCAAAGAATACAAAACGCATCAAATTTGTCATCTGAGACGGACATATCAAGGTCAAGGGCCCAAAATAGCAAAAGCGCTGAATTTAGTAAAGAACCCGACATGCAGTATTCGCTTGTCAATCCTGACGGCACCAGATTTAGCATATTTAGATCACTTGGCCCACCTACACAACAAAATACGCGACTGCCTGTTTCAGACACCAGTAGAGTTATGTAGTATAGATAGTAATGTCTGGTGCAAACGAGACGACGAAAACCCGTAGTATCAGGTTCAAGTAATGCTGAAACTGGAGAATTAGACATGAATAAAGTTGATCTAATCACAAAGAGATGATCTTATACAGTCTGGCATACAGCAAGCATTTATGATATGAACTACAGCACAACTTGATGGTAAAGGCAACACACAAAATTGCAGTTATAGTTACTGCACAAATCATTTTAATCATTGCAAGCTTTTTGGTCATGGTATATTTCGAGTCTCAAGCATATCATACAGGAAATATAGTGAATGTAGCAGGAAAGAACAGAGTACTTGCAATCTTGGTGCATTCTGAACTCATCGATGAGATTCTAGATTACGGCCAGATACATGATGGAGGGAAAACAATGCTGGCACTTGACGACCTAAGAAATAACATACTTTTTCTGAGGGATGGCGGGGCAATGTCTGGAATAGAGAGCACATCACTACCGCAGCAATTTCACGGGGAATGGAGTATCATATGGGACAAGTTCAGTCAGTATGAAAGCATGGTAGTTGGGCTCATATCAGATGGCAAAATACCAAGTGATGATATTAACCACACTGTTGTTCTCTCAGAGATTGATATTGACGGTATAAAGCACACAGGAGGTGAGCTTGTGACACTGTCAGATATTCTCACAGACAAACTTGGCCGTGATGTGGATGTACACTTTTCTATTCTCATACTGATACAAGTAATATTGGGAATCATCAACGTGACAGTGCACATCTTTATGATTATTTTAATCTGGAAAATATTCAACAGACATGCAGAGCAAAAAATTAGAATGGAAAAGTTTGCCATGATGGGTGAATTTGCCGCCACGATGGCCCACAATATGAAGAATCCACTTGGCACCATACTAAACTCCATTACGCTGATCAGACACCGCACTAGCAAGGACAACAATTACGATGAAACCATAGGTATAGCATCTAAGAAGATAGAGCGTGCCATCAAACAAATGTCTCACCAGATTGACGGTGTCATGAACTATGTCCGTGACGTTCCGTTTGTGGGAACTATAAGTTCAGTGCATGATATTTTGCGCAGATCCATTGACATGGTATCTGTCCCAAGCAACATCCACATAGTCATTCCAGAAAATGATGCACACATTACATGTGATCCCGATAAGATGGAGATCGTCTTTGCCAATTTATTGCAAAACGCCATACACGCGATAGGTAACAGTAAGGGACACATCATAATAAGATTAACAAAAAATTCTGATAACGATACATCAATCATCTTGGTGTTTGAAAACTCTGGGCTGGCCATACCAGAAAAAAACACCCAGGCAATATTTGAGCCGTTATTTACTACAAAGATGAGTGGAACTGGTCTCGGGTTGGCCAGCTGTAAAAACATCATGAACCAGCATGGCGGAAGCATAACTGTAAGTAATAATCCAGTTCGATTTGTACTACATATCCCGTGCGGTATTGCAGGAGTCAAGAACGAAAGAAACAGGAGGCATGAGGGTGTCTAATCCCAAGCAGATTCTTTTAGTTGATGACGACTATGACTTTCTAGAATCACTCCAACTACTACTTATGGATGATGGGCATGAGGTTATTCCTGTCTCAAACGGTAAGGATGCTGTCGAAAAATACATCGAGTTTGAACCCGACCTTGTACTGCTTGACATCAGAATGCCCGGCATTGACGGATATGAGACGTTTTTGCACGTCATAAAACATGACCCTAACGCAAGGGTCATCTTTACTTCAGCCTATGCCATAGGAAATAAACAATACCAAAACGCAAAGGATTTATCACTCTCAGGTATACTGTCAAAGCCGATCGAATTTGCAAAGCTCAGGCAGATGATCACCATACATGCAAGGTAGTAATCTATATCCCTGAATCAAAGTATCCATACATCATCATGTGTCATCGCATCCAATCTGTCCCTATAGTAGTCAGTAGATTGGATATAAAACTCCCGATACCAAATGCTGAGCTCGGGATCATGCTGTAACATGTTCTTTACCTTATCCATTCTCACCCGGGCATGTTTGGCGTGCGGACCAGCATTCCCATAATATTGTAGGAATGTGTAAAACCAGTACGACACCTGCTCTGCTAGATCAATTTCTGAGATTGACTCGAACATCTTGGCATACTTTGCATGAACAAACGACATGATCTCACAGAGCGGTGCACTACCTTGCATTCCTGTAGCACCAGAACTATCCAAGAAAAGTCCCTTGGCCAGTACACGCATCTTGTAGGCATCAATACCGGCAACTGACTTGACCTCATCCCATCTACCAAACACCTTTGGCAGTATGTTAGCGTATCTTTGTGCCATGCAGTCAAAGTCATCCTCAAGAGGGTTAAGCACATCTATACAGTACAGTATGCCATGCAGTGATAGCCTATACCTGCTGTATGATCCCGTATTCTCCCTGACGACCAAGCCCAAATCTAGCATACCACCTGACCGCTTCTTGGTGTCATATCTGCCAAGAAACAGTCGCCTGTACCCTTTTTCCTTTGTCCTGATCAGCGAGACATCATTAGTACGGAGTTTGAGTTTGGCAATATCCCACGTTGTACATGACCCATTCTCAAACATGATCCTCAAAATATCTTGCATGTTCTGCTGATGCTGGGTCTTGTGTCTAGAGGAACTTCCATACAACCTGTACGCTTCGGGTCTCGTGTAATGCTTGTACGACATCAAATTTCCATACTGTGTGTCATAATCTTTCATGTGAGACATCTAATACCAATACGCTACTATTCATATAACGTTATTGAGAGTATATGGTGTCAAGTTTATTATACATCACGACTAGAAATAATACAAGTCATATCCTCATACAAATATGATAATATAGCATCATAAATTAGAATCATGTAACCAAAAGGCACACCATATCTAGATAGACCGCATTATATAACATAAAATGTGAGGGTATGTAATGATTGTAAAGAAAACAAAAATAATTTTGTTTACTTGTTTGATTGCTATTGTGGTTCTAGGCCTTGGCATGGTAGATATTTCGGCAACACAAGAAGATGCTAAAAATCCAAAAGATAAAACTGTAGAAAAAATACAAGAAAAAGATGATCGTCAGGTTACATTGCAAAAGATTAAAGAACTTGTCACAAAGGAAAATGAACTAAAAGAAAAAATAGAATCTGCCTCTAATAAAAGTGAAAAAGAAGAACTTTACTCCAAATTAAACGAAACTAGATCTGAATTAGAAAATACCTACAAGAAAAATCACAAAAATGATATTTCTGGAGCAACTATGATAACACTCATTGAACAACAAACTGTTTTTGAGGAAAACCTACATAGTTCCATTGTGATGCGATTTGTTAGCAATGTGGGTATTGATATCACGTATGATTGGTGGAGATACTACCACACACCTATTGATCAAGTAACTTTACACATGGGGATATCACCTGTGCTAAACTAAACTTTGTTTGTATTATGAAAACTATAGTTTTTCTTTTGAAGGTTTGTAGCATTTTTGCTGTTCTGTATGTAGTAGGGGGCATACTTTTCCTATCATGGGTTCACTCTGATCCTGATGAGGAATGGAAAATAAGATTTGTGTGCTTGACAGGACTTGAACCATATTCATTACATAACTATATGTCATATAACAACGGCACGCACACGATCACCATGTATTCATGTGATTGGATAGCCAACACGGATTTAAAACATCCCTCAGACGAACGTGATGAGATAATTAAAATGTCATGTCTAGAACTAACTGAAAGACATGATTCGGGAAGACCATATCACAATAATGAAAACAGAGGACTTGCAGAGTTTAGAATCTCAACATGTGAGCTCACAAAAGATTTGGAATTGGATAAAAAACAGCCATGATATGATATATTCACCTGTGATGGTTTTGGAGTAGTCCATGTGAGTATGAATTAAACAGAAATGATAACAACAGACACGTTCTTATTCATACTAGACCTGTACATTCCCTCTGAGAGTAATCCTGTATAATATGCATTAAGAGAAATAGTGCATAGAAAATATGTTGTGCATAGTGATACATATTGGTGTAATAATATTGGGAAATATCTTTACTTGTATTACAACATGAAAGGGAACGAAACATACTGAGTATATGAGATTGTAAAACACATATAGCATGATGTCAAATTTTGAGGCTAAATCATGTAAACACGTAGGAATTTATCAAAAATACCAATTTGGGAAAAACCCCGCTGCATCATAAATTAGAATCCTGCAACCAAAAGGCATACCAGATTCAGATAGACCTCGTTATATAACGCAACATCGTAAGTACGTACAATGGCATTGAAAACAACAAAAATTATAACAGTCGTGGCAATTCTTAGCGCGATCATGGTGTTGCCTTCCGCGGCATTATCCATGGGTAACGAGCCAATGTCTCCAGAAGAAGAAGTTGCAACGATTCAAACACATGTTGAAGAGTTGTATGACACTACTGTAAAATTGGCTGACAAGCAAAAAGAACTTGATGAACTGAACATATCTCTGACGACATCCCAAAAGATTGATGCCATAAAGAAGCAAATTTCAGAACTCCAGAAAATAGTCGATAACAAAACTACTGTTTTGGCTGAAATCCAAGAAAATCTATATGAACGATACACCATAGATCCTGCCCTTAATTCCAGGCTAGAACAGGCCAAAGAACATGCCAAGTCGTGGCGAACTGAAATGGATATCCCGTTTGTAGCAATAGGAATCAGTCATTCTCAACACGCGTTGAATTTACGAATTGACGTGAATGCTTTGACTGCTGAAAAGAATGAGACATACTACAGAATGCTGTTGGCCAAAGAGTTCGGTCATGTTCCAACGATTATCTCGTTCATTGACGTGGGCGCTGAAGACTCTTGTTCGAGCCAGACTTCAAACTGTAACCCCATTGTGGGTGGAATCTCTATGCGTGAAAACGGCAAAGGTACTTGCACAATCGGTCTTCCTGCAACCAGAAACGGCGTTGATGGGTATATCACCGCAGGCCACTGCGTGGGTAACGAAGGTGGAACAGGTGACGATGTATACCAGCCAGGCGACTCTAACAGCAAAATCGGCGATACACTGATTAGAATCTACGATGCCGACTGCGACTGTGCCTTTATAGAGCACGCCGGAAACGAGAACACTCAAGAAAAGGTCTGGTATTCAAGGAACTATTATGTTTCCGTTACATCATACGTGGACCGAGTAGCTGATGGCACCTTGATAATGATGACGGGCCAAACTAGCGGGTCTAAAACGGCCATAGTTGACGATGCCACGGACACATGGTACTTTAATTCGATAAGATGGGACGTGGTCTCTACAACTACCAACGTGACTAAACGTGGTGACAGCGGAGCGCCTTGGACAAGCTTGGCAAAGAATACCATGTACGGAATTCACAAGGGTCATGATGCTGACGCATCGTACTTTATTCCTTGGGAAAACGTAGCTAATGCAACTGACGGTCTAGACCTATGACCACTTTTTTTATATCATTACAACTTACAAGTGATTGGAATGTCTTTCAAAGGTCTTAAAAATTACAGCAAGAACTTGAACTGGATCACAATTCCGTTGATTTTACTGATGGTCGTATATATTTCAGAGGCTTTTGAGAATAACATATCTGAATCCGAGTCTGTCCTTACTTGGAATTGGGACACCCATCCACTAAAAGAGGAAACAGGCATTGCAAAGCTTGTTGCGCATGTCCATTCCAAGAACCCCGATCCTTTCTTTGCGAATGTTTTGGCCGCGTACGCCCATTCTGATATCCTTTACGAGAAAGCAGTACTGCATGAGACTGAAACAAATTCCGGAGTGTTTGAAGAAATGCTATGGGCCTGCAACGGAGAGTGTATTATGACCGCGTCCCAAGCATCCAAAGGTAACGCGATCCTTGTCGAATATTCAGAAAATCCAGAAACTGTAACTACAGCATCATCGGTTGGAATGACAGATCTCTCGCCCGAGAGGATATCTGTCACAAATGCGCGTACAATATCCACTCATCACAACGCAACCAGTCACCCAACAGTCGGAAAGCAGATCCTGTTGACATCTGACATTACGAATCATTTAACTTCTGGACAGACCTTCACATGGATTGTACAAATAACAGATAGCGACAACATGGTTGAATCACTCTCGTGGGTTAATGACACACTAAATCCCGGGGAAATCCGCGGCCTTGAAACTTCTTGGATCCCAACAAAAACCGGGGATTACAAGGCCACCTTCTTCGTATGGGAAGGCATTGCAGAATCCATTGTGCTATCTTATCCAATTGAACTGGGTTTTACCGTGTTTGAAAAACCACCCGAAAACGCAACTAACAAGAGGATCACAATAGAAATCGGAGAACCAGTCAACAGGCAGGGACTGCTTCCAATAATTACAACTGAAACTACAAAACTCACAGAGCGTCTCGGTTTTGTGTCTGATTGGAACTTTCTTCCCCTGAATCACGGTGAACAGAGTCCGACCGGCGGCAGGTTGAGTTGGGACATTCTCCCGCCGGGGTACCAATATCTTGCCATTTCTGGCAAAAAAGATGGTATGCAGGTAGAAATTGAGACAACAGTCAGTCGGGAAGACATTCTGCACGCATATCCTGCAGAATGCCATGGGACACCAATCGAAATCCTCTATTCGCAACCAGTAACAATTGAAGTACCTAAAGGCCTCTCCTCGGTATCAGTCACCGTTTCGGATGCGGGTTTGTTGCCGGTGAATGGGCTGTATAAGCTTGAATTTGCGTCCTTTTTTGACCATCACATACAGCTGCAAGAAAACGCCATAGTAATTCATTCGGAGAGAACAGTGTGCTCAGTAGATATGGGTGATTTTACCACGGGCCTCTACGACGTTGTCATATTCCGCCTTGGAGATCCCAATAAATAGTAGAGCAGATTATGTATTCCTTACTGTTGGCGCCACAGAACTCCGTACACCATGCTATAACTAGGACACACGCCACAATATGACACGTCAATTCCCCGCATTTTTTGAACACATACCAGAGCCACCGCGTTGCGTGTGCCCGGAATGGCACAGAAATTTTTCGTCATTCTAAGGTGTATGATTATATTTTATATATTAGTTTTCTAATATAAATAATTAAAGTGATAATATAATGGCGAATTTTTTTAACGATTCCGGGCAGGCTTGACAAAAGTAGTTGTTGACTGTCAGTCTTTACTGCTGTTCACTGAAAATCTGCATCAACTAAAACAGAATGGTTAGAATGCTTCAGAAAAGATTCACAAGTTACCAAAAAAATCCCCTACAACAGTATGATTGTGTGGCACAGTAGTGAAGACTGTATATGGTGTCAAGTTTATTGCACACCGCAACTAGAAATATGACAAGTCATATCCTCATACAAATATGATGATATAGTATCAAAAATTAGAATCATACGATCAAAAGGCACACCATATCTAGATAGACCTCGTTATATAACGCAGAATCTAAATATTTACAATGACTATAATTACAAAATATGCAATTATAATCTTTACAATTATTACACTATCTATAGTAACGCCAGGTTTGAGTGAAGCCTTTGCTACCAAGACCTATGCAACTTATTGGTTTGATGCAACTAGTGATTACTTTGGCGTAAGTGCAAAATACAAAGTTGACGACAGAGACAGAACTGGCTGGCCAATGCAACTTGGTTCCAAACTACAAATATGAACACGCTACTGGAAATAGGTTGGATTGACCAAGGTGGTTCCCATCATCCATTTTACTACTGCGCTTTTGCAGGTAGCATTCACAAGACATGGGGCACGCCAAGTGATAATTCATCCACAACATACTACATTTATGATTTGGGAAATGACGGATCTTTTGATCTTATTGGAGGAGGTAGCTACTGTCAAACAACCATAGGAACATACACGATACAGAAAATCCAAGTTGGTTATGAAGACTCTAAAAACTCTAATGTTATAGAAAATGATCTGCACAAAAATCTGAAATATTATGATGATACGTGGCATTATTGGGACTGGTCAAAAGGTTCACATGGGAAAAATGAAAATCACACCACAGCAAAAGTAGATTATTGCACAAACAACCATGAAGCAGATATAGGAGATACAGCAAGTTGTTAAAAAGGAACAAAAAAATATTTTTTGGGTTAGGATTAATTCCAATTGTATTATTTACTCTGCTAGTAATGCCACAGGCCGAAGAAAAATCATACAGTTATGAAAATGCAACCCTTCCTCCACCACAATCAATTAGTGAATACTCTGATTATTTTGTCAATAGCGTACAGGAAGCCTCAAAAATTGTAGGATATACGGTTTCTGAGCCAATCCTTCCAGATGGAACGACATTACAGTTAATAGGAATAAACGGAGATAGAGTTGCCCAGCTTTATGCATCTCCTCACCAGATAAGTAAAAGCACGCTGGACCGGGAGTTTACATACAAGTTGCAAGGAATCCTGATACACTATGAAAAAATTCCAGATAGATTGTCACATCTAGGTACAAACATCTTGATTAAGAACTGGGCTGAGGAAGCAAGTATAGAGGTAATAACAAAGTCTGACAACAGGGTAGAAGCTGTAAAAGAGATTCGTGTAGGTCATAGTCCTTCAGGACCGTTTGACATGCCTGCCGAAGTAATTGCGTCGATTAGCTACAATGTGCAGGTAAGCATCAGTGGCTTTTACAGTGGAAATACCTTAAAATCAATATTGGCAGACTGAGTCACGCTATTTTGTAGTAGTGTGGGAAATACATTCCTTGGGATTCTGACCAATGAGTATGATGACATTTTTCAAACATACAGCTCCATTATTGTTGATAAATTGGCATGCCTGCATTTATGACTAATTCCATTCCAGATAAAGTTCGCATTTGATAGGTGAATGTTAGGAGATGCAAAAATGACTGTCCTGCCAGTTGTGACTCTGTGACATACATCTCGTCAAGAATTGAACCAAAGTATCCTAGCTAGTACCTAGACTATACCATTGCATGAGTCAGAGTCTGTTTCCAAAAGGCACTCCAGATCTAGTTAGACCTCGTTATATAACACAGTGTAGTGGTATGTACAATGATAAAAAATGCAAAAACAATTCTATTTGTTCTGTTTGTATCTGTTGTAACTATTTTGATTATACCATTAGAATCATCCTTTGCTGAAAACAAAGATGAACTGGCAAGTGCCATTCAGAATGCCCCACAAGTCACAATTTCTCCGACTACCAAACAACAGACACTAATCGATCAAATCGATAATATCAACAAGGCAATAATTTCTTCAAATTCTGAAAGCGAAAAAACATCACTAGCTTTAGAAAAAGAAAGACTACGTCCAGAATTAATCAAAAATGGCATGATATTTGCCAAAGACTATCACATAAATCCCGAATATTGGGTTGACATCCTAAGAGATAAAGGTCCACTGATATCGCTAAGTAGTAATCCCCCCTTGTCCACCACAACTAAAAGCACAACAATCAGCAACCATCTTACGTATTATGATACTATACCAATTGAGTCCGTATCACACAGTGAGGGCGATTGGTATTTGGTACACAGAATGTATTATTCATGCGGTGGAGATTTAATCTGTAATAAGGGTCTATGGGAATATGCAAATGATGGTGATTGGGCATCTGTTAGAATAACAGTTAAACTAAGTCAAGGAAGCCACATCGAACTAGAACATGAAGCCAGCAACCTGCGTCATTTGGCTGTTACAAGAGATTTTGATAGCTATTGGACGCATGCACGTGGTTCAGATGTTCTGAAGTCTGGTACGAAATTTACAACTCAGTACTGGATTGCTTTTGAGCGAGAAATACAATCGGGATTGCTAAGAACGTCTAATGCACAAACAAACGATACATTATACTCTACAATAAGAATATCATAATGTACACACACCGCATTTTTATGTAAATGATGAGAAATGGAAATATGATCATGAGGCTCAGATACAAGATATCAATGATAGTGGTATGTTTTGTTGTATTTTATCTGGGAATTACCCCTATTGCTATGATTTGTTTTGATCCGATAAACAACTGCACCTTTATCGAAGTTCTATGGATAAATACTAGATTAACAATTCCCGGGGGAGAGGGAGATATCGAATATACTGGAACTGTTCAAGGAGTGGAAGCTCCAAATGCTGAAAATTTCATCAGGCAAAATATTTCATTTTTTAGCACAATGATTGTCATTCCAATATGTATCATACTTGTAGTTATCTTTTTTGAAAAGCGGTTGTAACTATTTTTGATTACGGTGCTCAATTTTAAATTAAAAAATACACAAAAAGATATAGTCATGTGTAAAAACTCACAAACAAACCCTTACACTAAATGTATAATACAAAAAGAATGAACCTATTCCTTGCAGAAAATTCTGTCTGATACCAATCAAATTACTATATGTTTTTCAAATTTTTTTATTTTAAATTGATCTGAATATTTTTGTCACCACAACATGATTCTGTTGCTTTCTGAACACGTATATTTTGAATTCATGCAATTTTATTTGATAGAGTTTTGTAATAGGTTCAACCCAAATTAATCAGTGTACGCTTGATTATACTTGTTCTGACTTTTCGTACTAGATAATGATTTCACTTTATCTCAAGTTCACATCTGACAAATGTGTATTTAGGAGACATTAAACAGAATCACCAATCTCCAATCATCGACATAATATTATGAGCAAAAAACTCACTTCCATTAATGACTAAAAACCATAAAGTTGCATTGCCTGTAATTATAGTCTTAGCTGCCACACCTACGATGCTTTTAAAATTCTCAATGCGTTTATATTTTTACTAATCTAACAAGAAAGGAAGTGACTTTTTCTTGTTTTAAAAAATAATCAGCAACTTTTTCTGGAGCAAGTTTGGTTTTGTTGTAATTTTCCTATTAGCTCTTGCTGGACTTGGAATGTTTCTTGAATATGTGATTGTTGTAATAAGTTACTTAATTCGTTGACAAGAGATGTGATTCGAATATGCCCACAAGGATATAACCAAAGAAGAATAATATTGTGATTAGAGGGTAACAAGACCACTCAAACTTACAAAAGAGACAAAGCGAGTTGACGTTTGCCATGAATCTACAGACTGAAATTTATTTATAGTATTATGAACAATATAACACTGTCAAAGGGCGATGCGGTGTATCGCCTATGGAATGTGTCAGTGGGGATTTCCGGCTACACATTTTTGACAATTTATGCATATTTTTTATATTCATGATCCGATATTATATTCAAACTGTTTTTCTCTAATTTACCGTAAATAATATTCCAGTATCTGTCAAATTGTAACCGTTCAGGTTCATGAAGTGGCTGGCATTTGTGCTTAAAATCACTTTATTATGCACATCTCAAGAACTTTACCAAACTCGACATTTGGACTAGTTTAAACCCCTCTACGACCCCTTGCCAAAACAACATTAATGAAGTACAACATCCTACACAGTTTGCTGAACATAAAAGATATGGTCTCTATACTGAGATCAGATGGGGTTTTCACTGAGAAGAAGATCATATACGGTATCGTAGATGCAGGAGAGGAAGCATTCCAACATTTGGCAGAACTTGCAACAGACGACGAAAACTGGGATAAACTATACGATGACACAATGGCCCCACTGTGTGCAGTGCATCTATTGGCTATGATAAAAGGCTATAGAGCATGTCTTGTCATAAACACAGCCATCATAAACCATCATGAGACAGCTGATGAATGGATTGTTGATACTCTTCCATCAATACTGGCAAACACTGGTGTTGATTCCATACCTGCCATAGTTGGTCTCATGAATTACACTAGTACTGATGTGTTTGTGCGGGGTAGTGCTGAAGAAGCATTGCTCATGGTAGCAATGAAGAATCCAAATTTAAAACCAGAGATAATTGAAACGATAAAGGATGCCATACAGAACGAATCTGACATCGATATGAGAGCTGGACTTGTCTACCACCTAGCAAGACTAAAAAAATCCAGTCTGTACGATTACATAAAGAATTTATTGGAAAGTGGATACGTACAAAATAAACACTTTGATCTAGAGTATCTTGACGGCATGTATGCAGGCAAGTATGATGCGCATATTTCAAAAATTGGTGATCCGTTGCGCATCTTTTTTAATTACTTATTCAACAAGAAGGATTATAATAGTTACATGGAGGCTAAGGAGTATGCACCAGTACAGCCGAAAATAGGTCGGAATAACAGATGTCCCTGTGGCTCTGGAAAGAAATACAAAAAATGTTGTATGTCCAAGACGTAATGTGACTTTAGCAAACTCGATGCCTAGCTGGACAAAAGATGTCAAAGTTTATCATATCAGTATTATCCATATTACCAAATACTGTAAGAGTGACCATACACTATACAACAAAGCACATTTTGAAGATGCTAAATAATCCAAAACGTATCAAATTTGTCATAAAAGATGGACATATCTAGGTCAAGTGCTCAAAATAACAAAAGCGTCGAATTTGATAAAGAATCCTACACGAGTTTGTTGCATCTATATGAGATTCTTTACAGAGATGTTTTCTGCACCTGAAAACAGAATTGTGTAATAAACTCAAAAAAATATTTTGGTGAATAAATACGATACATGCACGGTAAAATGCAAGTGTAAAGTATTTTGACTTAATGTGATGGGAATGTATTCATTTTACAGTACAAGACATACTAGAATGATACATCACACATCTAGTGTATACAGACTAGTCAGGATGTGATTTGAATTACAGACTTTTAATTGACAGCTCACCACCTACAGTCACAATTGCTAGGTAATAGCCTG
>JAPOPJ010000141.1 GCA_026712925.1 Nitrososphaerota archaeon | reverse complement strand
CTCACTGATCTTTTCAACAGCAGATAGGCCCCATGTTGCATAATTTACGATTTTTTTGTATATTGTAGTGATACAGCCACGTACACTATCTGTATCTGTACCACCAAAATATTTCTCAGAGATCTCATATATCTTGTCTCCTGCAACCCATGCCGTCATGATTTTATTCAAATCATCATCACTGAATCTATTTTTATGTGATGTATCGGTCCAATCAAGTTCAGGTATGTCATTTCTCATTATATGTATTAATTTTGTCAGAGTTTCTGAGGAACCAGAAAACAATGATTTGTCTAAAACGATATTTTCGCTTTTGATCTTTTGTGCCGCAGATTCTACAGTATTGGGAGAGAATCCTGTATTATCAGACATGAGCGATACTTTGGGATTGTTATCTAACTCACTTCCATATTCCTTGACAGCTTTTAGTAATTGAATTTGGGTCTGTTTGTTCATCTGAATGTATCCGTAGGTATTTCTCAAGATAATTTCAGCCCTCATTATAAAATCATCTAGATTAGAGGATTGGTTGTACATGTGTGCCAAATATTGTATGAAATTGGACCAACCAGGTTCGTTTGCAAAAGCGCTTAGGTCGAACTGCCGATTTTGTTTCATTACGGTATCACATAATTTGTATAATGCTGAGAAAATTTTTTCCACGTCTTTCTTCAAAAAATTTTTCAGTTTTTCCAGATCGACATTCGTTCCATCTGTAGATATGCCTACTATTCCTATTGACTGATGTGTACGGCCCACGCGACCTGCAATATTCATAAAGTCTATTGCAGTCATTTTCTTTGAACCTGCTTTAATATCTGATTGATTCTTTAGATAGTATGTTGGCAATAGAATCGTTGATGCAGGAAAATTTACGCCCTGTGCAATAGTGGTAGTAGATACCAGTATTTTTAATTTGCCATTTTCCATTAACCACTCCAAAAGTTTCAAAATATCATCAGGCAAGCCTGCATTATGAACACCAATTCTATAATCAAGATACTTTACAAGCTCAAATGTCTCCCCCAACTCTGCCTTTACAAACTTTTTTACAAGATCAATGTCATCATCCTGCTCTGAACTATTCATTAACTCTGATAGTTTTTTAGCTATATTCCAGCTAGTTTTTACATCATTGGCAACAACAAGCACATTTCCTCGTCCTACCATGTGATATGCAGCATATACAGTGCGCATGTATTTTGTATCTCTGATATTACTAAATGTATCCATGGAGTGTGATTCAGAGCCCAAACAAATCTCATTCATCTCAAAATCACTACCAGAATATAAAATGGGTTTAAACTGAGTTGTGATATCTCTTTTAACGCCTTTGGGATAAAATGCACCTACTACGCTGTCATTTGGCACCCAGTCAAGCTGCATGGATATGTCTTTTGGATTTTCTGGATCAAGCCATTTTGCAACATCTTTTGCATCAGGCATACGTGGTGTCAGTAACAACAAACTAGCATGCATGCAGTCATTTTTTATTATCGATATCAACATTTCAAGGGCAAGGCCTCTTTTGGGGTTTCCAATATTGTGAGCCTCATCAATCACAGTAAGTGCTAGTGAGTTGCAGAGTTTTGATTTCTGTCCGGCTTGTGAATCCTGCCTGAGAAGTAAATTGAGTTTTTCAGGTGTGGTGACAAGCACGTCAAATTCCCTTGAATTTACCAAAGATTCTTCAAATTTGTTTTGTTCTAGTGCACCACTCATCTTTTCTACCCTTATTCCCAAACCATCAAAGTCGCGACGCAATCCAGATGTAATTTGATTTACAAGTGCTCTAGTAGGAACCACATATGCTATCCAGAAATCTTTACCGCGTTGGCTTTGTACCTGGAGAATTTTAAATTCTGCAATCATGGTCTTGCCGCTAGAGGCTGGTAATGT
>JAPOPJ010000151.1 GCA_026712925.1 Nitrososphaerota archaeon | reverse complement strand
TCCCTTGCAGAGTCTTTTTTTGCTACAATATCAAATGTGTATGTTTTTCGACCTTGTGTATTATGTGGCGTCCAAGAGAATAATCCAGTGCTTGAGTTTATCTGGGTACCTTGTGGTGGGCCTGACTCTAGGCTGTAGCGCACAACATCCAATGAACTTTTCTCAATATTTACAGAAAATGACAGTGTTCGTTTTTCATCAATTGAAAACATTCCCAAGGGAGATATGCTGATGTCTGGCATTACAAATGCTGTGGACTGGTTTGATGCAGTGCTGGTTCCCTTGTCATTTATTGCATAGACTTTGTATGTGTATCTAGAATCTGGAGATACATCAGCATGTCTGTAACTTGTTGATGTGCTTTTAGTATCACTTGTTAGTGTGGTAAATGAATCCGAATCCCTCTTGTATTCTATCTTGTAACCTGTAATTTCTGAGTTGCCATCATTGGATGGTACATTCCAAGAAAGATTCACTTCTGTAGATGATGTGCGTGTTGCAGAAAGCTTTGTAGGTGAGCTTGGGGCATTGGTGGCAACCTCGGTGTATGTGTTTTCATATAGTGATGATTCTGTTGCATCTTCATTTGGAGTGGCAGATGCAATATCTGATTCATCACTTGTACCTGATTCGAGCATGGCTGATACTGCAAAAGAGTATGTCTTGTCTGTTGACAAGTTATCTGCTAGAAATGTTCTAGTTGTCGAGTTTGTCTGGCCAATATTTACAGTCACCTCGTTTGATGGAAAAACACGATATATTTCATAGCCTGTGATTGCTTGGCCAAAAGTATCTGATGGTGCATGCCATGATAGCCTTACTTGGTGAGCTGATACTGCCTCGGCAGTTAGACCTGAGGGTGTTGTAGTGCTCTGGGGCTTTCCTGTAGCAGTCGCGGCTCTGCTTGTTCCCTCGTCATTTATTGCATATACACGGTATGTGTAGCTTGTATTGCGCTCAAGTCCAGTGTGGGTAAATGACGTTCCGGGATTTTCAGTATTTTCATCTAGTGTACTATATCTTTCAGAACCTTTTTTAAATTCTATTTTGTATCCAGTAATTTTAGCCTCATTGCTACCCTGTGTAGGTGCATCCCATGAAACAACTAGAGATGTATCTGATGCTGCTGAGACTTGTAGATTTTTGGGTGACTTTGATACTGTTGCATTTGAGCTTGTGCTTAGGCTTAACACTTGGATTCTGTCATTGCCTGTATCTGCCACATATAGAATATCATTTGCATCATCTAGAGATAACCCCATGGGGGATTCAAATCTACCATCCCCGCTACCTGTTCTTCCAAAGTCCTCAACAAAACAGACACCATCTGTTATCTTTTCTGTTCTCGTAGGACAGGCACTTCCATCAATCATACGAAATGATTGTATTCTGTCATTGCCTGTATCTGCTACATACAGAGTATCATTTGAGTCTAGTGCAAGTCCTGTTGGGGAGCTAAATTCGCCATCCCCTCTACCAGACTCTCCGAATTTTTTCACAAAGCAGACACCGTCGGCTTCTCGTTCTGTTCCAGATGGACAGTTGTCTCCTCTTACCAATTTGAATACAACTATTTGGTTATTCCCTGAATCAGATATGTATAGCATTTTTTCAGTATTATCAATTACCATGTGTGAAGGATTATCAAATGAATCCCTTCCAAAATCATCAAACTTGAATAGGTATCTGCCTGAATCATCAAAGACATGTATGGCATCAGATGTTCTGCTTGAGACAAAGATTCTATTTTCAGATTCTAGTACAGCCACTCCTTGTGGTGATCCAAGATAATCATCATCACGGGATTCTGATGAACCAAACTTTATCTCAAATCTTGTTCCATCAAACATTTGAACTCTATCATTGCCTGAATCTGTTACCCATAGATTGTCATCGACAAGCACTATTCCATGCGGGTCATTGAATTGTCCGTCCCCGTCATTGTCTGCACCTCGAGAGTCATTGTGGCAGTTTCTTATTTGATCAATATTACAATATGATCCAAATTCAGTTTCACGACTTCCATTATTTTCAAATACACTGATTCGGTCGTTTTCAGAGTCCACAACATACAACTCTCTATCTGAGGTATGATAGGCCACATCTGTAGGGCCCATGAGTTCTCCAGAGCTTGTACCTCTACTGCCAATTTCAGAGCTATACTCCATCTCGGCTAGTGACTGGTGGCCAGAAGCTAATCCAAGCATCAAAACTAGAATACTTAGAGCTATTGGCAGCTTGTTATCCATGCTGATAGTTATTATTATTTAATTTAAAGCTGGGAATTAATTTCACCATATATTTAATCAATTGAGATTGACCTGAAATTGCCATATTTGAAGGCATTTTGCCTTTTGAGGGGTATGTGGGGTTCAAAAATGCCTGTATTTGGGCATATATCTCACTCAAAATTACTAGTCTGGTGTAGCGTAGTCTGGTGTGGTGTAGTGTGGCGTGCCTACCTGTGGCGTTTGGTGTGTGATACTGTGTATTATGTTGGTATATGGTGCTAATGTTGGTGTATGATGCTGATGTTGGTATGTGATGCCTGATGTATGGCACCACTGTATGGTACTAGCGCCTGATGTGATATTGGATAATACTAACTATGCTTGAAGCTACATCCAGACAACTATAACAGAACATACGAATCTAATCAAGTCAGTTTTGTTTTTAGTCATGATTTTGCATGAAGTCATATTTTTTACTGCCTAGGCAGAAGATGGATCTGGGTATATACGAACATGCATGCAAAGAGCTCAAATTAAAAGCCAGAAGGAACCCAATAAAAGAAAATGAGCTACAAATTTTTGGAACATGCAACTGATGCATTCATAGAGGTACATGCCCGAGATATCAAGGAGGCGTTTTCTGTAGCTGCTGATGCTACAATAAACTTGACCCTAGACCAAGATAAGGTCGAAGAAAAACAGACAAAAGAATTTTCTGCGCAGGGAAAGGATCTCAGATATTTGCTGTTTAGCTGGCTTGAGGAAATCAACTTTGTGCTGATTACAGAAGGTTTTGCAATAAGACGCATAGAGTTTGATATTGATAGGAATACAGCGTATCACATCTCTGCAAGGGCAGTAGGGGAGCAACTAGACTTTAAAAAACACACCTTTAAAATCGAGATTAAGGCACCTACATTTCATGAGATGGAAATCAAGCATGATGATGGCGTATACATGAGATTCTTGCTTGATTTGTAGTTGTTTGTGAATAATTATTTGCAGTTTTATGGAAAAAATTATGTCTGTTTTTTAAAAACAATTCTTTAGAGTCAGTAGCATGCGCCTGATGCTAGGCATGCTTGTCATGCTTTCACTTGTGGTTTTATTGGCAGTACCAGTTCATGCCGATATCAATTCAGTCAAGGTTAGCAAGGAGCATTTTGGAATCAAGGACAAGTTTACAATATCAGGTACGGTAAATGATTCTGATAGGGTTATGCTACTTGCATCCATAAAGGGACCGGGCGGTGAAAAACTTACAGTAACTGCTATCTCAGACCATGACACGCAAACTTTTACATTTGCTTCTGTAAATGCAGATGAACTGTTCAAAACTAGTGGAGTCTATATTGCTACAATCTTTACGGAAAATCAAAGACCCAAAGATGGATTTGAGATAGAGTTGGAATATGTGAACTCGAAAATAACAGTACTCCCAGACTATGTGTTGGAATTAAACAAGGTTGGAAATAAAACTGCCACCATTGGGCAAAAACTGTCATTTGAAGTAACGCTAACTGATTCTACTGTGTATGGAGAAAAATTCAGCCTGGAGAAAAGTCCGCCTGCCGGGGCTACAATCAGTCCTGATGCAGGGCGATTCTCTTGGACTCCTAGACTAAATCAGATGGGCTCACATGTATTTGATCTAGTTGTAAATGCAGGGCCACTTGAGGATAGGGAGACCATCCAGATTATGGTTTACCAGCCAAGCAAAACAAAAGACACTTTTGAAACAACAGATGTAAAATATAATGCAGGGGATGGACTCAAAATCCCTGCACCATTTGTAGATTCTGCAAAGGATATGCAATATTATATCGACAGGTATAACAACGAACCAGCATACAAGGAATGGTTTGATGCAAACTATCCGGAATATTCCTCCATATACCAGGCAGTTGGATTAGATGAGCCGCCTAAAATCCCTGCACCATTTGTAGATTCTGCAAAGGATATGCAATATTATATCGATAGGTATAACAACGAACCAGCATACAAGGAATGGTTTGATGCAAACTATCCCGAATACACCTCCATATATCAAGCAGTTGGATTGGAAGAATTTGTAGAGAAACCTGCAAAAGAGCCTGTAAAAGAACCACCAGAGCAGAAAAAGGATCATGGTTATTGCGGTGATGGCACAAAACTAGTTAATGACATATGCGAGATAGCCAGCACTTCAAAACAAAAACCTTGGTGGCAGTTTTGGTAAATAATACCACTGCATGCAGAAATACCATGATATCATATGGTGTGGTTTTGATTGTAGCGTGTAATTGTAGCGTGTAATTGTAGCGTGTAATTGTAGTATGTGATTTGTAGATGTTGTGTGTGTGGCTTGGATATACCATGTTGGTATAATGTCTGATACTGTCGCTGTCATGCAAGTATTTTGTAATAGTATGGCTACATGCATTGTCGTATGTTTTGTAGCATATATTGTTACAGACACTGTTACAGACACTGTTACAGACACTGTTACAGACACTGTTACAGACACTGTTACAGATACTACACGCCGGCAACACTTTTTCTCAAAACTTTGCTGTAATTTTGCTGTCTCTATATCTGCCAAACAGCCTGCCTTGGAACAGTATAATCATCAGTAGCCCTGCACCAAACACCCATGATATAACTATTCCAAATTCTGGTACTGTTACCATTTTTGTAGAATAGTACACTCCATCTGCCTCAACTGCTACAGCGTATGTTCCATTGACTAAAAACACACTTTCATCCAAGATAAATTCATATGCAAACTCTCCACCATTCCCGGGAAAGACGGGCTCTTCTGCCACAGTAACTCCCTGCGGGTTTTGTATAATTATGCTAATCTCTGCAAATCTTTTAGAATCATCCACACAGCCTTCTGCTAATAATATGTCACCCGTATCATAACTGTCTAGGTTTGTTGCAAGAAAGAAAGGATTCTCTTTGGAGACCATACTGCACGGCATGGCCTTTTCAAAGTGTAACCCATTCGGTGTGATGCATTGTGTGGGGCGTGATTCTGTAGTGTGGTATCCTGCTAGAACACACTCTTCAAAACTTGCAATTGTTGGCAAAACTCTGAGGATTTTGTCATCGCCGGGTTGCGGAGCTCCTCTGCCGTCCATATTACTTGTAAGTATGTAGAGGCTACCGTCTGGTCCTACTGCTACATCGCGCAACCTTCCAAATTCACCCTCGAATAGCTTTTGACTGGAATATGCCTCCACATTTCCAGGCTCAAAATCAATCATGTTAAGATGATTCCCTCTAAGTGTGGCAACAAAATATTTTCCAGTCCACTGAGGAATTGCATCAGAATAGTAAAATGTTGCACCAGATGGTGCCCATGTCTCATTTCCAGTATGAATAATAGGGTCTGTTAGTCCATCTTGTGTGTCATCTCCTATGACTTTTGGCCAACCATAGTTGGCACCGGGCACTATAACATTGATTTCATCATGTGCTGAGCCCATCCATCCTGATGGTCCATGTTCTGTAATGACGAGGTTTCCTGCATCATCCCAGTCAAGTCCCTGTGGGTTCCTGTGGCCTAGTGAATATACTGCCGACCCTTCAAAGGGATTGTCTTTGGGAACACTCCCATCCGGATTGACTCTGAGAATCTTTCCAGCAAGTGAGTTTACATCCTGTGATAAATCTGGTCTGCCTGCATCTCCTGTTGTTATGTATAACTTGCCATCAGGTCCAAACTTTATCCTACCGCCGTCATGGGTTGGACCTCCGGGTATTCCATCTATAACTGTCATGTCTTTGGAGATGTTACTGTCTGTATACACGTATCGAACTACTTTGTTTGTTTTTGAGAGAAACTCGTTGTAGGTATAGTACAGGTAGATGTATCTATTCTCGTTATAGTTTGGATCAACTGCGACTCCCAAAAGCCCGCCTTCTGAACCTGCTACATCCAAAGCAAGTACAGGTTCTCCCAAAAGTGTGCCATCTTGTATGACTCTAAGATGGCCAGTTCTCTCTGTAAATAATATGACTCCATCTGGTAGCCATGCAATGGACCATGGAATATCCAAATTTTCTGCCACTGTCATGACTCTGACTCCTAATTCTTGATATTCTTGGCCATAAGCAGCAGGTATAGTTATTACAAGCATCAAAAGAATCAGCCACTTCAATAATATGTAATGTCACATCTTGCCATAAAGGTTTGATGTTACAATGGTTCTTCCCCAAATTCGGAGCTTGGATAACCAAAAGATGCCAGAGTTTATCATATCCATAACACCAAATACAGTAAGAATGACACCATCTACTACGCACCAAAGCACGTTTTAAGATGCCAAACAATCCAAAAATGCT
>JAPOPJ010000140.1 GCA_026712925.1 Nitrososphaerota archaeon | reverse complement strand
CTACTGATTTACCATACTTGTACAGCTTCCATACTGATTTTACATAGTCCAAGATTATTGATACACTCATCTTGCTTGAACCAATAGTTCTATCCTCAAACGTATATGGAATTTCCCTTACATTGATGCCGTTTTTCTTTACTAATATCTCTAATAGTATCTTGTATCCTATGGCATCAAAATTAATTCCCTTTAGTATGTTCTTTTTGAATACAAAAAATCCCGACATTGGGTCACTTGGTTTTATTCCGAGTCCCTTTTTTGCAATTATAGTGGCACCTTTGCTTATTATCTTTCTCTTGAGGGACCATCCGCTAATCTTGCCGCCCTTGATGTATCTAGATGCAACTACAAGGTCGCATTGGTACTGTCTTAGTGCATCAAGCATCTTTGGAATGATGTGCGGCGGGTGAGACATGTCACTATCCATCACCACTATAGTATCACCAGTGGCATGCTGAATGCCATTTAATATTGCCGAACTCAAGCCTCGCTTTGCTTTTCTATGAATTATATCAATAGTATGACCTGCAATATTCTTGACGTTTTTGAGGTATTCCTCTACTATTTTGCCTGTTCCGTCCGGTGAACTGTCATCAACTATTATAGTCTGAGTGAGTAGGCTCTTTGGAATGTTGTCTTTTATTGACTTTAGCAATGCAAGTATATTCTGAGACTCGTTGTACGTAGGTATGATAATTGAGACTTGGGCACTTCCAGCCATTGGCATTTTACCAAAATGTGTGGTTATTAATTTAGTGCTTGTAAGATAATGTGTGATTAATCAGAATAATTTAAGCAATTCAGTCATTCCATCAGAAAGTGGCAAGAGAACTGGTGCGAGTGCCATCTAGTACCCCGTAATTTTTTTGAACTCATGCTATAACAGATTGTTTGATACATTTCATGGATTCTGGGAATGTAAGCATGTATTTCTAAATGTCATATGTATAGTTATTTTACAAAACTGCTTAAGGAATATCCATAGATCAAGTTTATAAACATTCGACTCAAATTACACCATGTGCTAAAACTTGGTATTTTAATAGTGATTGTGGTTTCTGTGGGTTTTACGGCCGCTCATGCATCACATGGTGACGACATACAATTCGCATATTACGACTCTGGAAACATTTACGCCCAGTATAATGTAGTTGATGGCCGGTGGATTATGGAGATCCTATACCATGATGATGAAGACAATACATTATGTTGCTATTTCCATGAGGGGGAGATTATCACCAAAGAAAAATGGGACTTGATACATTCTCCAGACAAAACAGAATCCCCAGAAGATCTAGAATCAGTAATTGAATTGATAGACATGTTAACAGAAATGATTGCAGAGTTAACAAAGAGAGTTGATATGTTAGAGCATCAAGAACAAACCCCCGAACCAACCGAAATCATCTATTATGACGTTGATCCATATCCAACATACACTGACACATCAAGCCAAATCACACAAGAGTCACTGAGAAAAGCAATTAGTTCATGGGAAACAAATAATCCAGAACTTGATTTTGTAAAGACAGATTTAGAATTTGAAACCATACGATATTCTGATGGCACGTCAGATTTTCCAGTAGCACCTACAAATCATAACGGTCTGACATTTAGTGTACAGTGGGAAAAATATACCAACGAGACAACGGGTCATCTGGGATTAGCATTTTGCGATTCTGATGAACGTATATCGCCCACAAGCTGCGTGTTGACCATTTTCATGGGAAATGATGACTGTAACAACAGGTATGTCACATATGACGAACCAGCTGTGAGGGACACGGTTGAGCATGAGATTGGACATGCCTTGGGATTAGAACATCATGTTTTTAATTCACATCTGATGTATGGTGCTTTTGACGAATTTTCAGAAATACCGTTTGATGATTTGGGTTATAACATACCACAGAAAGAATCTGTAGGTAACTATTATGAAGGACAAAATGATATTGCTAGCAAATTCTCAGAATATGACTCAGCATTATCGGAATTAGATGATAAAATAGAAGACGAGGAAGACCAAGCTAAAAGAGCATCGCTTACTGATTTGTACAATAAGATTGTAGGTGAGTACAATACTCAAATAAAACAGTTCAGGTGCTACCCAAACGTTGTTTCAGAAACATCAGCAAATGAGGCACTAAACCCAACAACTAAAGAATATATTGGATATTATGATGATGATACTATCACACCATCACAGGGAAATTAGTTTCATTGTAACTGTTCACATCCATATTTCTGTAAACACAAAACCAGCATTTCTTTCCTATCTGTACACAAATTATGGGACGTGAACAGATACTAGACTACAAGTTTAATGTATGCAAGTTTAGGTTATACATTATCCCATCACACAAAATGCAGAACTGATCAGAATGTCATGCATGATTCAATTGTATAACTATATCACTTTAGCATTCCCACTATATTTTTGTCAAGCTATGGAAATGATGTTGCCTCTGAAAGTATAGAGTCAATCTCTGAAATTTTGATTCTTTCTTGCTCCATGGAATCTCTTTTGCGTATAGT
>JAPOPJ010000161.1 GCA_026712925.1 Nitrososphaerota archaeon | reverse complement strand
ATCCGCAACACTTGTCACTACAGAAAGTAGTTAGCATGGCAGAGCAGATTGCAGGAAGCGAACATGGCTTTAGATTTGTCCAGCTTCCATATAATATGTATTATGACCAAGCTCTTTTGAAAAAATATCAGGATTTGAACGGCAAGGCTGTATCATTTTTAGAATGCGCGCAAAGTCTGAATGTTGGTATATTTACAAGTGTCCCATTTATGCAAGGGCGATTGTTGCAGCCAGGATCAATGCCAGAATTTGATGATAATAGCCCACCGCTTCGTGCAGTTCAGTTTATCCGTTCAACACCAGGTGTACTAGCACCGCTTGTGGGACAAAAATCACAGCAGCATGTATCTGAGAATATGGCCGTGATGAAGATACCGCCAATCTCAGAAGATGAGTTTTTGTCATTGATAAAAAAACTAACATCATAGTATATTATTTGGATTGATGCTAGTTTAATTTTGACATGTTTATTTTACGTTTATGATATGTTGACTCACAAATTCGAGGCTTTTTTTTAATTTAACCATGATATTGTTATTGTCTGTATTTGCTCATATCCTTGAAACAATCCCGATTATCCAGTATCTGCAAAACGGATTTTTATATGTTAAAGTATCTATCCGTGCTAATCCTGATGGTATTGCTAAGGATTTACCAAAAACCTCGAATTGGTAGAAGAACCATCAGCCTATACAATTCAGTCATATGTGTTTTAAGAAATTGTCCAGGGATATTTCTGCTTGCTCCAAAATCATCTTCAGGGTCGATTCTCTGATCGGGGTGTGTCTTAACTGGAATCGTGTTACCGTTATTGTTTTCTAAAATCATGTGATTTTACCGTTGTTGCGTGATTGTATATCCAAATTTACTCAGTGCCTTGACCACATCAAACTAATTATGATTTCTGAGGCTCAAATTGGGATCTCTATGACTATTTTTTGATCCGGCTCTGTCTTCTCTTCAATGGACTCCATAACCAGCTGAATGACCTCTTTCATGTTGGCTTTTAATTCTTCTATTGTATCCCCTTCGCTGATTGCCGCAGGTAATTCCAAGCAGCGTCCGGTAAACCCGCCCTCTGGTGAGTTGATTACCTGTAGTGTAAACTTTCATGTCTCCATATTTTCCAATTACTATACACCGAGTTTGTATTTATGAGTTGCATCGGTCTTGCCCAAATGTGGGTTCTTCCTGTGACAACATGAAAAGTGATTCGAAATAAGCAAATCTGTCTGAACGGCAGGCTCAGATGTATCTAGTGCTGTCCAATTTACGATCTAAAATCCCAGCGTAATTTAGTGGAGATGATATTTTCTGTCATCAGGGAAATGTTTGGTGTAGTTGTACGCGTAAGAATTTGAGATGTGCCAACTGTAACTCACGCTCTAGTGCATCTGCTATGATATCGTCGTATAGGTTTATAGATCATCGTTCCGCAGAGGATCCTAACCTAGCGGATATATACACAAATTCTTGTTTATGAATATAATATCGGGTGGTTTGATACAAAATCACCGTGATTAGTCGTTTTTGCATCTGTTCCATGCATCAAAACCAATCAAAACAACTCAAATCTGGGGCAAAAGATATCAAACTAGACAGCACTAAATCCAAACAAATCGATATAATATACTCTGGTCAGAAATATCGTGCCCTAATTACCAAGGACAAATATTGTTGTGAGATGATATCAACCAAATACATCTAATGCGATGATAAAATCGTCGGATGTAGACACGATATTAATTATTGCAGTATGGGCCAACTAAACAATATGGCCGACAGTACAAAATTCCAAAGGGATGTGGTTTGGTGCATGATTAAATTTGAAAAGAAATTATAACAAGCATAGAAGGAGGTAATATATACACAAATAGGATTGATGATATAATGAGATGTAGGCATAGGTATAGACATCGACATGACCGTTATTGTATGAACTGTGGCAAATACCGTTCTAGAACAAAATCAAAAGAACGCAAGACATTGGTCATTATTTTAATTGGATTGCTTGTGATTGGCGGCATTGGTGGATATCTAGCTAATGAATTAGATTTGTTCAAAGCTGTTAATAATGAAATTAGTAAACATATCCGTGTAAATGACACAACGGTAACGTTGAATTTACCAGATTTGGATGAGGTGGGAACAAAAATTGAAGATAGTTTGCATGGTGGATTAAATGCAACACAGAGAGCAGAAAAGCGTTATCAAGATGAGAAGGAAAGATCAATGGAGAGCATTCATCTAATAAATGCAATAAGACGTTCAAATGGCATGGATTCGATTCAATTTGATGCGCGAGCATTTGATCTTGCATTGGCCAGAGTTCATGATCTTAAAGAATATGACTATTTTAAACACACAAACCCATTTACCGGCACATGTCCTGATAACATGAAGTTTGATTACGGGTTTGGCTCTAATGAGTATCCTGCTGAAAATTTGGGTATGAGTGGGGGTTATTTATCACATGAAGATGCGATAGAGATGTGGATGGGCAGTCAAGGCCACAAAAGAAATTTGTTATGGCCAACTCATATTAGCGGTGCAATAGCTTGTGAAAGTGGTTATTGTTCGTTTCTTGGAGTTAATCAAATGACCTCAATGGGTGCTATGGGAGTTGGTTGTTATTGATTGTGGTGATTTTTCAAAATATGGCTAATTGATTAATCAAAATTGCTTTTATCTAATGGTTGTCAGGACATTCTGATCAAATTGGAGTAATTTAGAAAATCTTATGATAATGATGTATTACCTGATTGGTTTTGAGTAGTATTTTCTGGCAAGTGGATGACTCATTATGGCTTTATTATGGGTGTATTTTGGGTGTATTTTGGGTGTATTTTGGGTGTATTTTGGTACGAAACCATTAATCATATTATTTGGAATGCGTCAAGATTGCAGGCGTGTTGGAACGTAGCATGATGTGTATGCTGTATGATAAACTTGACATCGTACTTTTTATCCCATGCGGTGGAATGGTCTAATCTCTTTAAAAAGCTAATAAATGAGCAGGATATAGTATTATTGCTTGACTACAAAAATTTTTGACTATACAAAGATCTGTGAGCATATTTTACTGCTTGACGAAAAGATCAGATTTGCAGGAATAATCAATCAGCGTGGCAGGCTAGTGGCAGGCGGGATGAAAGAGAATGTAGAGCCATTGGAGAATGAAAAGGATGATGAGATGATCTTTATGGAGCTAGCACTCCGAGTCAAAATGAGAAAAGAATTTGACAGGCAGCTGGGGTCGGTCAATTTTGCAATGGCATCAAGAGAGCGCGCACTTGCAATGAGTTTTATTATTAATGAGGATATTTTGTATGTGGTGGCAGAGCCGGATGCTGACTATGGCACACTCCCAAAGAAAATTCTCAAAATAATAGAGACACAGCAAGAGTAATATGTGATTCATACCTTGGATGGTGATTCGTATTTCTAGAGTGTGTCTTTTTGTGTATATTTTGGATGACATGGATTGTTTTGCCGTGTCCAGTTGAGCATATCGTGTTGTATTTTCTTTTACCTCTATTGATTATCTGAATGGCTAGACCTTTATGCAAATTATGGCGTGATATTTTTTAATTTTACACCATGATTTTACACCATGATTTTACACCATGATTTTACACCATGATTTTACACCATGATTTTACACCATGATTTTATACTTTTTTGATTGTTATGCCTAAACTTTGATGGAATTATATTTTTAATCTAGATGATTTGTTGCATTTGCAAATGAAAAATTAGACACAAATCAGTAATATCACTACACATGTCTATGCTTTAAATAGAATCTGACATGTGATAGATTTGTGCCTGTTGACCCTGTATGTGGAATCGAACTAGATGAGGAACTTGCCCTAGAGCATGACCACAATGGAAAAAAATTCTACTTTTGCTGTAATGGCTGCAGGATGATCTTTATCAAAAAACCAAGAAAATACAAAAACAACTAGGCAGGATATGCACCGCACATCCTGCAAAAGTTTGATTCACCTAGTCCAAATTTACAGTACCTGCATGACCTGCCTGAATCCTCAAATGTGTATAATTTGCAGATTCTTTTGTATAAGGTGTAATAGTGTAGCGACTCTTTTGTTCTAATTGAAATACCATCATTTTTTTGAACTTGTTCTCTTTGCTGAGCAAATATATCATCTGGCACTATGGACTCAAAGAGGCCTGTTAATCCTGATGTGCCTGCACCATCTTGCATGGGGGATTTTGGTCTCCATACAATCTGTTCGGGGATGTGTCCCTCAAATGCCTTACGTAAAATCCATTTCCCGTGTATTTTATTTCTCTCATGTCTTACCATCATATCTACAGGAATGCTTTTTGCAAATCTAATAATTTCATCATCTAGAAACGGAGATTCAACTAAAATACCAAGATTTTTCCCTATACTTTGTGCAGGAAAGTGCATGATTCTGCGGATTCTATCTAACTCTGATTCTAGCTGATCTATGGGCTTACTTAGGAGAAAGTCATATCCTGCAAACAGTTCATCTGCTCCATCTCCAGTTACCATGCTGGAATGCCCGCGGTCTTTTGCCCACTTTAGTGCCAAGTATATCACTATACTATTTCTGACTTCAATGTCATTAAAATTACCCAGAATTTTTATCGTCTCTTCAGCCGCATTTAGTATATCTGTAGTGCTTGCATGCTTGATAAATAATGAAACATCTAGTGCCTTTGATGCTGCTTGACAGTATGCAAGATCAACACCAACAAAATCACTTGCAATGACTGCCACAGCATCTGGGCTTTTATTTTTTAGCAAATGTGCTAGGATTGTACTGTCTAGTCCTCCTGATAGTGCAATGGCATCTGCCTCACACTTGTCGCAAGACTTGGCAATTATATCATAAAGTATCTTGAGCGTCTCTTTCATACCATATAGTTATGGTATGAAATTATAATCATTTGCCATCTATTCTCTACATGCCCATCTGTATCATATAGCCATGATGTGGATTTATGGCAATTCTTGTGTACTGGACAAGTATGGTTGGTGTAAGGCGATATTGCTGTATAGTGGTATTACTGCTACATTTGATGCATGCCTATTATCCTCTATTTCCATACCTTGTAGGCATGGGGTGGTTCTCATTGCTTTTTGGATCTGTTTTTTTACCTTGATTACAAGTTTCACCATACATGTATGCTGATTATAAATCGCCTAGATTCCCACATTCTCATAAAATGAAATGAATATTGTAAAGTGGTGTTTTGCTCACTTTTATGTGCCCGTGCCTGTTATTGCAAAATATCTGCTAATTTTAACTGTCTCTGTAATATTTTAGCTACACCTAAGCGACATAATTTCTATACAATACGCAAAACATTACCTCTGTGGTAACTATTCACATCCATACTCCTGCAAACTCAAAACTAGCATGAATCTCTCTCCATGTGTAGATGATCTCAACGTGAATAGTTATCATCCGTGAACTATCTTAGCTACACCTAAGCGACATAATTTCTATACAACACGCCAGATATTTGCATATTGCAAACTTTAAATTCTTTATTAAATGATTGTGGTGTGATGCTACTTCCTGCCGAGATAGAGTCAAAGACACTAATCCCTGCACTGAGGGCAATACTTGCAAAAAAGCTTGCCGAAGACCACGACATACGTGAAGATGAGATCTCAAAAATGTTGGGAGTCACACAGGCGGCAGTCAGCAACTATATCCGCGGGACACGCGGTGATCCGTCCCTTATTGCAAAACTACTCGCAGAAAAACAAGTTGCAATACTAGTAGATGAGCTTACAGAAAATCTATCTTCTGACATGGCATATACCCCTGCAAGCCTTTCCAAGTTTATTGGAATGTGCAACTATATCAAATCAAGTCTGCTCATCTGTGACATACACCACAATCTAGAATCTAATATTGATGAAAAAGTTTGCAAAGAATGTGAAAATATGCTTCTAAAGGGACCTGGAAGCATCTATTGATTGTGGAGATAGTCAATATGTCATTTTCAATATAATTCGTAATTATTTGATAGTTATGATATTGTAGTGTAATATTCTATTCTGGTAATGCCTGAATCATATTATTTTTACAGCATGGGTGGGCAATATCTTTGCAGTATGATATATGTCCCAAGACATCTATATTGTTTTAAAATGTATATGTATTCTAGTTGCACATGATGTGTTTTTTGTATGGTCTGAGAATGTCTGAATATATGTTATAGTGTGGATTTTGTCATACCTGTATGTACCAAATATCTAGATAATAAAATATTGCCAGCTAAGTCTGGTGATGCTCATGTGTTTAACATCTTGAATGTTGTTGTATTTGGTATATTATCATATTTTGTATGTCACACAAGACTACAACTACTCTACCAAATTCGGAGCGTAGGTGGACAAAAGATGCCAAGGGGTTTATCATACACATGACACCAAATATAGTAAGAATGACTAGATACTGCTATACCCAAAAACCCATTTTGAAGGTACTAAAGAATCCAAAATGTCTTAAATTTGTCATAAAAGACGGACATGTCAAGGTCAGGGGCTCAAATTAATTCACGCGCCGAATTTGATGAAAAACCACTACAACTAAAAATTTCTCCGCTTACATGCATTCATTTTGATGGAACAATTCTAAAAGAACCATTCTAAAATATTCCATCTGATATGATTCCATCTGATATGATTCCATCTGATATGATTCCATCTGTTAGCCTCATTTTAGAATCAATCTGTTTTTGCGGTAATTTTCTTTACAATTATCTCAACTGTAGATAACATGTTTCCAATTCCGGGAGCTTTGTCTGTATCTACGGTAACTTTTTGTATTGTAGAGTTTCCGTGTAGCATTTTTTCTGTAATAATGTTTGCAACTGCTACTGCATTTGGAATGGAATTACCCTTTGCCTTGAGACGTACGATGGGATTTTTGCCTAATATGGATAGTACGTCTAGTGCAGATTGCATAACGGGATCATTTCCGATGTTTATCGTGACTGCGTCCTGTTTATCTGCCTGCTCCTGGCTTGACTGTTTTTCTATTTCATCTGTGAGCATTATTCAACGATCAGAAAATTTTGTGTTCTATTAAGGGTTATTATCATCGTTTTCGTGTATGTTTATTCGAAATAGTCTATGGGGATATTCTGATAGTCACCGTTTGGAAGTACTCTGCGTATGGTAATTGGAATAACTTTTTGCTCTAGTTCCTCCATGGATATGTCTAATGATATGCGGGCAGTCTCAGGTATTGGTATGAATGGTGGTGCACCTTGAGACAACTGGAGTGCTCTGGCACCCATTATCCTTGCTTTTTCAAATCTTGTAAGTGTCGGAGGACCGATGGTAATCTTGTTTTTTTCACACGGGATTTCAATTGGATCATGTTCGTCTATGTTTTCAACAACCTCTCGACTTTCAATCTCCTTGAGTCGATTTTCAAGATCCTCTTGCTGATCATCTGTAAGTGGTTCACCATCGTTTTTTTCAATTAATTTTCTGTATGTGTCTAGTGCCTTGTCTAGTCCAGCGTTTTCTTCCTCTGCTGGCATGTCTATAGCACTGCCTGACGGTGCGGCATTTTCAGGTAATTCTAGTTCAGTATTGCTGGTATCTGACAAGTAACCAAATATTTTCAAAGCGTTATATATTCCAATATGGGTAGATTTTGGGGTAAATCCTCACAAACCCCCACTTTATCTGATCTTATTTCTACTTGTACTATTACAGGCATGGATCATTTTGCATGATTCTATACAGTATGTAAACCTCTATACTGCAAAAATACTCTAGTCTGAAATGTAATTCCATTATAACAGAATGAGTGTATTGTGAATGGTTTGCTCTGGCGTTGTAATTTGACTAAATTTGGATGTGCGTACTGGCTAACCTTTACGCCTTTTAGTTCATCACAAACTGCAAGTCCAGTAAGGTTATAACAAATATGGTGAATCACAAGAATGGTGAAAAATACTGTCGTCGATGAATGTTGGGCTTCCTAAGGTGCAAACCAGAAAAGAGTTTATGGATTACATGGAGGGAATAATTCATCCCTCAAAATATGATGAATATTCTTCAAAAGGCCGTTCTCAAAAATTAAAAACATACATACTTGAATCAAATGATGGATTTCCATCATATCTGAAAATAGCTGATATTTCATGTAAAGTACTAGATACGGGTTTGGAGGATATGAAAATTTTACAGGCAAGTATAAAAAATGACGGTCCGCATGAATTTTTTTTAGATGTTAGTGATGAGAGGTTTATTATTCTGCACACTAGTGACAAATCAAAATACACAAATAAAATCATTAAAGCGTTAGTAAAATCATTTGATCACACATTTGACCACACGTGGTTTTACTCTGATATGTTAAAACGACTTGCTGAAAAATCTGGCAACTCTTTTAAAGGCTTTGACGTGTCATATTCTAATAAATTTCTCAGCTCAGTTAATGGATATGATGAGATTGAAGATCTTAATTTGAGTATCAGTGGTTCATTAGCAGGATATGTGCAAGATCTTGTTTCAAATGATCAAAAGATTAAAAGAACTATTGCCTACGACAAAGTGCAAATTCTAAGAGGCTCAAAAGACTCGCTGTCTGATTCTGTACAGGATGATGTACGTAACACCGGTTATTTTACAGTAATGCGTGGAAAATCTGTGCAAGATCATTTGCAACTTGTTGATATTTGTAAAGATGAATACTCTGAAACAATCAATAACGTGGAAAATTTTCGTATCGGGGTTAAAGATGTAAAGGGTAGAACTTTGGTTGAAGGAAAATCATTTGATT
>JAPOPJ010000134.1 GCA_026712925.1 Nitrososphaerota archaeon | reverse complement strand
TTCACTACTGTGCAACAAAAACCATCATTAGTAGTGCAAATTTCAATAAGCTAGTCGTGCTTTGACAAAGCGTGTCTAGAATCCATTTCAATGGTCTTGTCGTAGCATATAGGGAAGACTGACTGTGAAACGTTTTCTCTGCAAGATACTCTGTCTTGAACTCCACGATACACTCCAAAATCCACATCTTGGAATAAATGGGACTCATCGTGTCCGCCTCACAGCAGATAATTCCCATTGCATCCACTTCCCGGTTTTCGGCGGATGCCGTCTTTCTGTCTTTTCAACCGGCACACCAAGAATCTCAAATCCAAACCGATGCAGTCTAGATTTTAGCTCACATTTTGTAAAGAAATGCACGTTGAGTCCTTTTTTGGGACCATCCAAGTAAATAACGGTAAATCCACCATTGTGATTTCTCTCTATAATTTTGTGTGAATGGTAGACATTTGTGCCAGACGAGTTTACACGTAAAAACAGTAAGCCACCTGGTCGCAATAGGGATGCTGTTTGCTCAAAGTATTTTTCAACTGTTTGCTCATCACCATGTTGGAATGCCTGTATGGATACGAGATAATCCAAAGTTGCCATATCTCCTGCATCATCACACAAATCAAGAAAGCTCTCACATGATACACGTTCTGCGTACTCTGGATATTTTTTTAGTAGGCGGTTTATCCCGGATTCTGATATGTCAATACCATGAAGGTTATCGCATACGGCGGCTAGTGGTGCATAGTTGCGGCCACTACCACACCCGACATAGATGCCACGTCTACTCTCACAACCTCGTCTGCACAACTCGTCTATAATCACGCTGACAAATGACACCGGCTGTTCGTCTTCATACCTGCCTGACTCATATTCATGATCCCAACGTTGCGCAATCTCACTATCAGTGTTATCCTTTTCATATCCCATTTCATTGATATTGTGCTATATTGCATAAAAGTCTCGCCTATCTAGTTTCTCCCACAAATTCGAGGCTTTTTCTAATTTGACACCCTGATATTGATATTATCAATCTGTGATTATATCATTGAAACAATCCTAATTACAGTGCCTACAGAACGGGTTTTGATATATTATAGTGTATGTTGTATTGTATCTGCTGGAATGTTGAGGATTAGTCATACGCCTCGAATTTGTAGAAGAGCCTGAATCGCATTAGTTTTAAAATGCATGATGTAAACACATACGGGCTGCAATGAAGAATCAGAGTTATATCTGAAGTTAATGATGTGAAGGCATTTGTCTGAGCTGCCTAGATTATATTTTGTATGTGTCGTGTCATTTTGTATGTTTGTGTCATTTTGTATGGTTTATCATACATCCAAGTAATGTCTGCCTTGTCACTATCATGACTCATAGTGTGTATGCAGGAGATGTGCAGGATATGCGTGCAGGATATGCGTGTGGGAGATATACACGGCACACAGGTAACCTTCAGTGTTTGGCATGTATCCCATACATCTAGTCACTCTGTTACAAACCGCCCAGACTCTAACCGCTTTCGTGATATGATTGCAAGTATCATTATACCAACACCAACTATTCCCAATATCATGTATGGTGCTTTTACCCCAAACCATTCTGTTGCCAAGCCTCCTAGTGTAGGTCCTAATACCATCCCCATTCCAAATATGGTCTCATATGCGCCGATAATCTTTCCTGATATAGCTCTTTTTGTTCTACGTAGTACTATTTCAAGTGTCAATGGGAAAAATATGCTAAAGCCAAATCCCATTAGTAATAGTGCTATGGCAAACATTACAATGGAATCTGCAACTACTGATATTGCAAGGCCTGCTGAAATTGCAGCAGTTGCAGCTATGAGTGTGGAACTAGTCCGGCGCGCCAGACTGCCCCCAAGTGCAAGTGTCCCTACTCTAGCTACACCAAATACAAAATACAACAACAAAACATCCGTATCTGACAGACCACTATCATCAAGAAATGCTGGATAAATTGAGAGAATTACACCAAATGATGTGGTGTAAAATATGACCAGCACTATTACCTCTGGGAATTTTTTCATCTCTTTAATTGATGCAATATCTAGTCTCTTGTGGCCATATCTAATACCATTTCTTGATGCCATCAGGGCAGATATCATTGTTGTTGCCAAGACTAGCGCTGTAATTTGGAATAATACTCTGTATGTAGCATCTGCTTGCTCTAATAGTATGGTTCCAAATAATGGTCCTATCATAAAGCCTGTTACAAAAAACATTGTAAACCAAGAAATATTTCGCACTCTATTTTTATCACTACTATATCTTGATATGATGGATTCACATGGCGGCCAGAAAAACGCATGTGCAATACCTGTCATTATACGAAATATCATAATTTCAGGGACCGTATTTGCTACAGAAAGCAGATAAATTGAGACTGCATTTATCGCAGAACCCAAAGCTAACAAAAAACCGTTGTTGAATCTATCTAAAAGAACACCTACAAAAAGTGGAATGAACATGTACGGGACAAAACTTGCAATTCCAATGAGTCCCAAATCTGTATATGATGCACCAATGATATTCTTTGCAAATATTGGGAGAATAGGGCCATGCAGACCATATGATATCCCTATGATTAATCCTGTAATATTGACTAGAATTAAAATTTTGTTCATTTGTATGCGGCAACCATTATTGCCCCGCCCATTAGATCCTTCTCAAATTTTACTTTGGAAAATTTTTCCAACAACAACTCTTCTAGCTTTTTATTTTGCGGCCACATTTTGTATGTGCTATATAGTGTTCCAAATTTTAGTCCTAGCCGTCCTCCTGCAAATAATGCAAGTATTGGGAGTATGCACCGTAAATAAAACGAGACACCACATCTAGTTATCATATTATCTGGTTTTCCCAAATCTACAATTACAAACCTGCCATCCTTTTTGAGGACTCTATATATCTCAGAGATGGCAACTTTGAGGCTTATTGCATCTCTTAGTGAATAACCGCACAGCACGGCATCAAATGTATCATTTCTAAATGGAATGTGCTCAAAGACACCATTTGCCATTGCAGGCGTATTCTCAAAGTATGTGCTGGTATTTTTTAGCATTGGAATTAGTGGATCATATAGTGTTATTGTAATATCATTACACAAATCAATTGCAGTCTTTGACATGTTGCCAAAACCCGAACCTGCATCAAGGATGTTATTCCCCGGAAATACTCTACCACTAATGCCACGCTTTCTGTGTTCAGAATCTTTTCCAAGTGAAATGTACGAGTTTACTTTATTATAAATGGGAATTATCTCGCGAAGCACCTCGATTACTTGGCCCCAATAACTTCCCAAACCCAATTTTATCGCTCCTGCAAGCTAGTTTGAGCGAACATAAAGTCCAAATTATGCAGGTGTAAACTTTGATGCATTTTGGGAATATTCTTGAATGTTGCCTTCAGAGATTTTTTCAAACATTTTATTTTCTGTTGTAATTCTTGCCATTTTGATGTGACTAGTTTGCTCTTTTTGATCTGACTTTAGATTTATTGCAGAGATGGCAAGAGAAGCTGCATCATCCATAGTCATTTCTGGATCATAATACTTTTCTAGAAAAGAGTTTACATCTTCTGAGCCTGCACCTATTGCTACAGCAGAATACTGCATGTATGTGCCACTAGGATCAGTTACATAAATTGACTCGCCTTTTTGATCAATGCCTGCAATTATTAGAGCTACCCCGTTTGGCCTTACTCCAGAATATTGTGTAAACTGGTGAGACTGATCTGCTAGATGCTTTGCAACAGTTGCAACCTCTACTGATTCATCATATGTCATTCTATTTCCCTGTGAGAAAAATCGGGCATTATCTACCTGTATTCTGGCATCTGGAATGTATCCTGCCGCTGCTACTCCAATATGGTGATCCACTTGGAATATCTTTTGTGTTATATTTGTAGTTTGGAGCGCGCGTGGCTTTTCCTCAACTGCCATAACTACTCCTTGCTTGGTACAAATGCCTAATGCTAGTGTGCCCCTTTTTACAGTCTCGATGGCATATTCTACCTGGTATATCCTGCCGTCTGGCGAATACATTGTAGGTGTCATATCATACCCACGTGATGCCATCATGTCATGTCCACTCATTTCCCAGTTAATTTAAGGGTAATTGTCAGGATGTGCACTCTGTCATGATATCGGCCTAGGCAGGAACACACTACACTATTGTGTCTGTATGACTAAAAGACACTACATTCTAGTTGTGTGATTGATGTGATTTGGACATAATTTATGCTTGGAATAGCCGCAATGAGCTTAAATAAATACAAGATATGTGAAGGTTTGGTATGGTAAAAGTCAAGGTTAGAACCGGACGAGGTACTGGGACCATCGAAGTAGATGTCAAAGACCTGCAGTTTTCAGGCGACGAATTTAAAAAAATTCAAGCCGCAAGGAAAAAGGCGGCAGGAGATATTATGGTCTCCTCAGGTAGAGGCACATCAAGACGAAAACTCTCTGAAGTGCCAGAGCCAAAGTCAAAACCATCTTCTCAGGGAATGACTAGAATTACAGGAAGAGGTACGGGTTCACGAAAAAGTAAGGGCTAGTATCTTAACCCAGTTATTTTTTCTTAATTTTTAATATTTTTTTAATCACTTTACTTTGTACCTAGATTTTGTTCCTTGAGTTTTTCCCAATCTGCAAGGAAATTCTTCAAACCAATATCTGTTAATGGATGTCTTAGCATTTTATCTAGAACCGCAGGTGGTAATGTAACTACATCTGCACCTATCTTTGCTGCTTCTACAACATGTATGGGGTGTCTGATACTTGCAACTAGAATCTCTGTCTCAAAGTCATACATGGGGAAAATTTTTGCAATATCTTCAATTAAACTCATACCGTTTTGGCCAATATCATCTAGTCTACCAATAAATGGACTGACATACTTTGCACCTGACTTTGCTGCAAGAAGTGCTTGGTTTGCTGAAAAGATTAGCGTTACATTGACTGGTATTCCCTCAGAGGTAAGTGTCTTGCATGCCTTTAGTCCGTCAGGAGTCATTGGAACTTTTACCACGACATTTGAGCCATATTTGCGCAAGTCTCTACCTTCTTGAATCATTCCATCATAATTTGTACTAACAACCTCAAGACTTACATCTCCATTTATTATATCAGTTATACTTTTCATCATACTTGCCGGGTCTCCGCCTTCTTTTGAGAGCAGTGAAGGATTTGTTGTAATACCATCTAGCAAACCCATGTCATTGAATTTTTTAATTGACTCTAAATTGGCAGTGTCTAGAAATATCTTCATTGTGTATGATTCCTCAATTTTTTTGCCTGTTTGGCCATATTAAAGGATGTTATTCCGTGCTTTTCTAAAAGGTGTGGTATCTCATCATCACGTGCTGACTCTCCAAATGCATCCTGTACACCTATGCGTTTTATTGGAACAGGGTATGACTCTGAGACTGACTCTGATATGGCAGAGCCTAGTCCGCCTAGTATGTTGTGCTCTTCACATGTAATGATGTGGCCAGTCTCTCTTGCGGCTTTTTCTAAAATTATACCATCAATTGGCTTTACTGAAAACATGTCTAACACTCTGCATGATATTCCTTCTTGATGTAGTTGCTCTGCTGCCTCTAGTGCCATTTTAACAGTTATACCGCATGCTGCAATGGTGCAATCGCTTCCATCACGTACTAGTATTCCTTTGCCTGACTGAAACTCTTGTGATTCTGAATGAACCAGAGCTGTCTTGGGCCTTGCCATCCTCATGTAAAATGGGCCATACTCTTTTGCCATAAGATGTGTAAGTTTTGATACTGCTAGTGTATCAGCAGGAATGAATACTCTAAAGTTTGGAATAACTCGCATGATTGCAATGTCTTCTATTTGTTGGTGTGATCCACCGTCCGGACCAACTGACAGCCCGCCATGAGATACAACAAGTTTTACATTCAAGCCGCGTCTTCCCTGTGGTGTGGGATATGCTATACCGTTTCTAATCTGATCAACTGCTCTGCCGGGAAGAAATATGGCATAAGTGCTTGCAAATGATGTCTTTCCTGATGCTGCCATGCCTGCTGATATGGAGACTAGATTGCCTTCTGCAATGCCTACGTTGAAAAACCTGTCTGGGAATGCCTTTCCAAAACCTGATGTCTTTAGCGAGTCTGTAGTGTCTGCACCAAGCACTACTACATCTGGAAACTCTTTACCTGCATCTATTAGTGCTTTAGAGTATGCCGAGCGCATGTCTGTCATGATATTTTCACTCAAATGTATCGTGCCTCCTCGGCTATCTTTTTTATCTGCTCTTGTTTTTGGCCAATCACATGCAGTTCTATCCATTTTTTGACTAACTCTGCACCTCCTAGATTGTTTGCTTTTTCAAGTAGTAGCTTTCTTCGCTCTTGCAGTATTATTCCTCTAAATTCTCTGATGGCATCACGGACATCTTGTTTTCCTATTATGGCACTACCTCCTACAAATGCCCTAGCACCGTCTGCAAAGCACGCACTTACATTTTCTAGTGTAACGCCTCCGTCTGCTTCTATACATCCTGCAAACTTTTGTTCTGTTAAAATTGGTATAATTCTGCGCATTTTTTCATGTGTACTTTCGATATACTTTTGTCCTGATTTTCCAGGAACTACTGACATTACAATTAGCTGGTCAAGTGAGGGGATGAACTTGTATGCCCATTTGGGAATCTCTGTATCTGGGTTTATTGCAAGTCCTACTCCTACTTGATTTTGTTTTAGCCAATCATGTATCTCACCAAAGCTTGACTCTTCGCATACTTCGGCATGAACAGTAATTATATCACTTCCTGCATCAGCATATTCTCTGATATATTTTACTGGCTCATCAATCATGAGATGTGTATCAAAGGGAATTACAGTTAATGGTCTGAGTTCTTTAATTTTGATATAATCAAAGGTTTTGTTTGGTACGAATTTACCATCCATTACATCAAGATGGATATAGTCGGCTCTTCCGGTAGCACAACGCTTTACTTCATTTTCAAGATTTGTCATATCGCCTGCTATTATAGATGGTGCAATCATGAATTGTGATTCAAGCTCTGCATATATCATAGGCATGACATCAGAGCTTGGTGCTTTTCCATGCCATTGCGGATTATCTTCCATGTGTTCTACTGCTTTTCCTTTAATTGTTCTAGATATGATAATTGTTGGAATATTTTTTGTTGATTTTGCCTTTTTGATTGCAGCATCAATTTGTTCTATACGATGTCCGTCAATCTCTATTACATTCCAGCCAAATGCTCTCCACTTGTCACCGGTCTTCCATCGTGATGCATCCTTCCACATTTCTGCAAGATCATCTCCTAGTAGATTTTCATCAAGAGGCATAATTTTTTCAGTGTAAGAGTCTTGTTGGATAAAGTTCCTATCCAAAAAGACAGTTAAATTGTCAGTTTTGTATTTTGCGGCAGTCATGGCAGCTTCCCATATTTGTCCTTCATCAGATTCGCCGTCTCCTATTATGGTGTATATTCTGTGGTCTTTACAGTCAATTTTACCTGCAAGTGCAATTCCAATAGAATATGATAATCCTGTTCCAAGAGAGCCACCGCAAAACTCTACGCCGGGGCATTTTAGGTCCGGATGACCTTGTAGTCTGCTACCAAGCTTTCTTAATGTGTCTAGTTCGTGATCTGGGAAATATCCTGCAACTGCCATGCTAGAGTATAGTCCTGGTGCTGCATGGCCCTTTGAGAGGACTAGTCTGTCACGTTCTTCCCAGTTTGGGTTTTTTGGGTCATATCGCATGTGTTTGTAAAATAGGCATCCGAGTATCTCTGCCATGGAAAACGAGCCTCCCGGATGGCCAGAGCCTGCCGCATTTGTAGCCCTGATGACAAGTTTCCTAGCACTCTGGACATTTTTTTTAATTTGGTAATAATTTAAACCCATTTCGTGACTAGGCTTTTTATGAATTTAATAAAAATCTACGTGAGTCGTGCCAGATATGACCGGCAACTATGCCAAAAGCAGAGAAAAGCATGCCAAAGGCAGTATTTGCTGTGCTCTGAATCCGTAGATATGGTGCAGTATGTGGTGGTATTGGCTTTTGCTGTCTGAAACTGTGCGTAGTGTGGTCATCTGTAGTGCAACCATCTGTAGTGCAACCATCTGTAGTGCAACCATCTGTAGTGCAACCATCGGCAGTGCAGAAATCTTTCCCTGCCTGACTCTTGTAAAATGACTATTACCTGCCGGGTGTATCATTTGATATTTGGCGCCTGATATGATAATGTCAGTATTGGTTGCAAATTTTTCATAAAGGGTAGAATTATCCAAGTTTTATGGTGGTAATTACTTGGGAATTTTAATCATACTTTTTGAAATAACTGCACGAGATTTGCTATTATTGTATATCATTGAATTTTCGTATAATTTCAAAATTTAGAAAATAATTTTGATTAGCCTCTTGCTGATGCTATCTTTAGAATTTGTGGTGTTGTGAGTTTGTAATTAGTATAATCATCAACTGCCTTGAGCCACTCGCTGTGGTCTATGATGCTGTTGTTGTTGGTATCATATTGTCTAGCAATACCAGTTAGACTACTAGTTTTCTCTTCTGGTTCCTGCGGTGTCTCTGGTTCCTGCGGTGTCTCTGGTTCCTGCGGTGTCTCTG
>JAPOPJ010000138.1 GCA_026712925.1 Nitrososphaerota archaeon | reverse complement strand
TGGATGACCTCATAGCACTATCTTGGCATGCCTTGCAGGTTGGAAAATGCCAGATACTAATCGTATTGAATCTTGTTGGCTACAATGGTATAGTTGTCAATGCGATAACTGAAAGCCATGAACATGTTGTCTTTTACGGGACCGTTAGAGCCATCGCATTTACCTTGCATCCCTCATCCCATGAGGCATGTATCCAATTCAGCAGGTGGTGACATAATGTTACCACAAGAATCTGTGTCGCATCATTCAAGGTTTGGTACTGATCTCTAAAAAGTGGATGGTGAAAACACTATTATCTAGAATCTATTCCCTGTTCCAAGATTTCATAGCTGCAATAAATTCGTCGGGAGTTTTGTATGTACCAATAATCTCATCCTCGCCTTCTTGATATTCACCGACTTGGATGCGTTTTGTTGATGTCATGTGATAACTTGCATCTGGAACTGTATGTGTGTATTGATTCTGTGGTTCTTCCCCAAACTTGGAGATTGGATGGACAAAAGATGCCAAAGAGTTTATTGTATTGATAATACATATCTGTTCACACTCCAAGATAGTTTGTATATGGGGAGAATAATGCATGTTAATTTTCTGTTTGCAAGATGTATAGATGTGAACAGTTATGATAATACCAAACGATACAAAAGTGACCACATACTATACACCAAAGCCCACTTTAAAGATGCTAAAGAATCCAAAATGTCTCAAATTTGTCATAAAAGACGGATATATCGAGATCAAGGGTTTAAAATAGCAAAAGCTCCGAATTTGGTAAAGAACCTGATTTATGACAGACTTTTATAAAAGCAAATGATATTACACCTTGATTGTCAAACCAACTGTTAGATAAAATTGAATACAAAGTAAAAAATATAGATACCGATGATAGGGTAGATGTTGATGAGCTAACCCAATTAAAAGATAAATTGTTAAAAATTGAAAAGAAATGGTTAAAAATAGATCATGAAAACTCTTACTCTTTCTATTATGGGGTTAGATCTGTAATATTGGTTCTTGAAAAAATAATAGAACGATATCAAACTGAACGTGAAGATGCTTCGCAAATTGGAAAAGACATGCTTGAGGCAATTCCATACATTCAAGATATTATCCAAGATGCAGAATATTATAAAACCCATGATGATCTGGCTAAACATATTTTGGAAAAGACAGATCAATTAGATGAGATAGCATGTAATGTAAACTTGTTAAAATCAGACGAAGAGTACCTTGAAGGTGTAGATAAAAAATCTATTCTAAAACTATCTGATGGAATATCATATCATTATAGGTGTAAAGATGAAAACATGAGTGGAGGCCAAGTTGTAATAAAGATTTTGCCTTCATCTAATCAACAACCAAAAATTCACCAAAAGGAAATAAACATGATCCATGAGTTTTATAATTTACGACAATTGGTAAACGAACATGAAAAGAAATGGTTAACTGTTGAAACTCTTGAGAGCTTTAACTTTGGTGCTGCTATCAGTGTAGCAGGATCACTTCTGGACAACACAGAGGCCAATATTGAAAATACTCATTTTTCAATAAAATGTATTTGTAATGTAATCAAACTAGTAGTTTTACCAAAACAAGAAAACCAAGCACTACGAAAACCAGAATCGTTTATTCAGGTGTTTCCTAAGCTGTCAAACCTAACAAAAAATATACTCCACATCACTAAAGATACTTCCATTACTGAGGAAAGAAAAAACCGAGTGGTGGACAACATGATGGCTTTAATTGATTTTACCTATGACATGGATCTAGTAGATTTTACAAAATATAAACCACCTGCTGACCCAGATGTAGCAATACGCCAGCATGATGATATGATGGAAAGTTTAGAAGCTAATACTTAGTTTTTTTACATGGAATTGAACATAATAATACCAGACACAAATGTAATTGTAGCAGCTAGCATTAAGAACTACTACAAAGAGACCAAGTACAAACTAAACACACAACACATATTTTATGATGGATCGTCTCAACTATTTCATATAATCAAAGATAAAGAAGGATATCCTAATGTACGGGGCATACTGTTAGAAAAAGTAGAATCAGAATGTAGTGGTGCTTTTGTGAAGGCTATAAGAGATACATGTGAAAATGCTGTAGTGGAAAATGTAGTGAAAAAAGCAGTGAAAAAGGCAATAAAAAAACTAGAGGAAAATATAGTGAAAAATAAAAAGGAAATCAAAGTGTTGAAAGATGTATACTCTGAAATATCAAATACAATCAAATGGTTGAAAAAAGCACATTCCACACGGGACAGAGCGCGACCGGGTTATGAAATATCAGATACAATCGAATAGTTGAGAAAGGAGCTAAATGATGATGAGTTGACTTTAGAGAAGATAGTGAACTGTACATGGAAGAGAGCTATGTATGATGTAGTGTATGATAAACGTACCATTGATCCTAATTTATCAAAATTGGATATTTTGTGGCATGAAATTGATGAGGAAGCCGCGAAATGGAAAAATAATGACTTGCGGAAATTGTGTAACAATGTTGTAAAACATTCTACAATTCGATGCAAATCTGAGCAACGTAATTTATTAAAGAGTTTGTATAAACCTAGACTTGATTGTTGTAAAGTGCTAGATAACTTTGAGATGGTATACGATTGCTTTGTAGAACTAGTAACAAAAAATAAAAATTCAAAACAAGTTGTTGCACATATAAAGTCAGAAAAAGGTGGACATTCACATTACCCAGATAAACTAATACTTGCACAAGGAGTCACATGCAAGAAATTGGTCGATGATCCTGAATCTAAAGATTACATTCCTAATTGTAAAATCTATATCGCATCCAATGACAAGAAATTTTTTTCATCATATAATGAGGATGGTACTATAACTAATGTCATACGTGTTATGTTCAAAATTATATGTGATAGTCCTGAGAAAATAGTTGACAGGGTGAAATAAAATTCTAAAGATAATGTGTGAAAATACCAAGAAGGAATAAAAGTGTGAATAACATCTAAAAACAGGCACTTGGTTTTGGTTTAGTGATGGCGAATTAAGTCATCAGATAGCGGTATATGGGTAGTAGGAGTCACAGCATTCCTATCAGTTTAGAATAACGTCAGAATGTCTTATCCTATGGGATTTCGCGGTTTTTCCACAAATCCGAGACTTTTTCTAATTTGAGCCCGCGACCTTGATATGTCCATCTTGGCTGATAAAATTGAGGCGTTTTGGATTCTTTAGCATCTTCAAAATGGGCTTTGGTGTATAGTATGTGGTATTCTTGTATCGTTTGATATTATGGGTATGGTAAACTCTGGTGTCTTTTGTACATCCAAGCACCGAGTTTGGGGAAGAGCCAACTGCTGATCAAACTAAATTAATATGGGCAGTGTTTAGTGCTAAATACCGGTATGCATTCAGACAAGATTGAAGAGTTTTCTGAAAAGACCAAAACGTCACTGCAAGGCGGTGGGCAAGATCGCATAAAAGCTCAGCATGACAAGGGAAAACTGACTGCCAGAGAACGAATAAACCTCCTTTTAGATGAGGGCAGCTTTGTCGAGATTGATCCGATGGTTACCCATCATTACCACGAATATGACATGCAAAAGAAGAAATTTTTCACCGATGGTGTGGTTGGCGGATATGGCAGTGTGGGTGGCAGGCAGATATTTGTATTTGCCTATGATTTTACAGTCCTTGGGGGAACACTTAGCAACATGGGGGCAAAGAAAATCACAAAACTCATGGATCATGCAGTCCGGACAGGCTGTCCTATAATAGGGATAATGGATTCCGGTGGAGCAAGAATCCAAGAGGGAATCATGAGTCTTGATGGTTTTGCAGATATTTTCTATCACAATCAACTAGCATCAGGTGTAGTGCCGCAAATTACTGCAAGCATAGGGCCTTCTGCCGGTGGGTCTGTTTATTCCCCTGCAATGACTGACTTTGTAATAATGGTTGAAAAAGCAGGGACTATGTTTGTTACAGGACCAGACGTGGTAAAAACAGTCCTAGGTGAGGAGATATCCTTTGATGATTTAGGTGGTGCAATGACACACGGTACAAAAAGTGGTGTCTCGCACTTTGTAGCGCAAAATGAATACGAATGCATGGACTATATCAGAAAGTTAATCTCATACATACCACAAAACAACTCTGAAGAGCCTCCTGCTAAAAAGACAGATGATGATCCAAATCGCCTTGATCATAACTTGATTAACATAATTCCTGACAATCCTTTACAACCATACGACATGAAGGAAATAATTAATTCAATAATAGATGATAGGGAGTTCTTTGAGGTTCATGAATTATTTGCACCCAACATAATTGTCGGGTATGGTAGAATGAATGGCAAAGTAGTAGGTATAGTTGCAAACCAGCCACTAAGCCTTGCAGGTGCACTTGACATAGACTCTTCAAATAAAGCTGCCCGCTTTATCCGATTCTGTGACTCTTTTAATATACCACTCATAACACTTGTAGATACGCCCGGATACATGCCAGGCTCAAACCAAGAACATAATGGAATCATAAGACATGGTAGCAAGCTATTATACGCATACTGTGAGGCAACTGTTCCAAAGATTACTCTAGTAATTGGTAAGGCGTATGGTGGTGCATACATTGCTATGGGTAGTAAAAACCTACACACTGACATTAATTATGCTTGGCCTACTGCAAGATGTGCAGTACTTGGTGCAGAAGCTGCAATAAAAATAATGTATCGAAAAGAGCTTGCAAATGCGGACAGTGATGATCTCAAAAAGCAACTCATAGGTGAGTTTGCAGAAAAATTTGAAAACCCGTACGTTGCTGCCTCACATGGGACTGTAGATAATGTAATTGACCCTGCCCAGACAAGACCCATGCTAATTAAGGCACTTGACATGCTTTCAAATAAAAGAGAAAAACAACTTCCAAGAAAACATGGGAACATTAACTTGTGATTGATATGATTGAAAAAGTTCTTATCGCAAACAGAGGAGAAATAGCACTACGTGTAATTCGCACATGTCAAGCACTTGGAATACAGACTGTAGCAGTATATTCTGATGAAGATTATAACTCTCTTCATGTGAAAAAAGCAACAGAGGCATATCATATCGGCGAGGCAGCTCCTGCAAAATCATACCTTAACCAAGAAAAGATACTTGAGGTAATGCTCTCATCAGGTGCAGATGCAGTCCATCCAGGATATGGCTTTCTCTCAGAAAATGACGAGTTTGCAGACCTGTGTGAAAAAAACAAGATTAACTTTATTGGTCCAACTTCTGCATCCATGAATCTATGTGGGGATAAAATGGAATGCAAGGCTGCAATGCTAAAGGCTAATGTGCCAACAGTACCGGGTAGCCCGGGACTTGTAAAGGATGTAGAAGAATCTGAAAAGATTGCAAATGATATAGGGTATCCTGTATTGTTAAAGTCTGTTTATGGTGGCGGTGGACGCGGAATACGCCTTGTAAATAATGATACAGAATTGCACCAAGCATTTGAGTCTGTGACGGGTGAATCAATTGCCGCAGTGGGAAAATCTGCGATAATTGTTGAAAAATTCCTCCAAAAGACAAGGCACATAGAATATCAAATGGCACGAGACAAGCATGGAAATGCAGTACATCTCTTTGAGCGAGAGTGCTCTATTCAGCGAAGAAACCAAAAGCTAATCGAGCAGACTCCATCACCTGTAGTGGACTCTGAGACTCGAGAGAGAATAGGAGATTTAGTAGTAAAGGCATCTGAAGCAGTAGATTATACAAACCTTGGAACCGCAGAGTTTCTGCGTTCTGATGATGGTGAGTTTTACTTTATTGAGATTAATGCAAGGCTTCAGGTTGAGCATCCAATTACAGAGATGGTATCAGGTCTAGATTTGGTAAAGTTGCAAATTGATATTGCAAATGGAGAGCCATTACCATTTAAGCAGTCAGATTTGAAGATGAACGGATATGCAATTGAGTGCAGAATAAATGCAGAAGATACATTTTTGGACTTTGCTCCATCTACCGGACCTGTACCTGATGTGACTATTCCGGCAGGACCAAGTGTGAGATGTGATACATATCTTTACCCTGGCTCTACTGTATCTCCATTTTATGACTCTCTCATGGCAAAACTGTGCACATGGGGACAGACATTTGAAGAGTCTAGAACTAGAATGCTTACCGCACTAGATGACTTTTACATCGAAGGTGTTGAGACTTCAATTCCATTATACAAGACAATACTGCAAAGCAAAGAATACAAATCAGGTCAATTATCAACTGACTTTTTAAAGCGATACGGGATGATTGAAAAATTAGAGCAGGATTTAAAGGATGAAAAATCTGAAAAAAGCAAAGCTGCAATTGCTGCTGCTATAATACACTCTGAATACTTTAAGAGTCTGGTGCAAAATCGCCAGCAAAACAATTCGAATTGGAAGAATAGGATGAGTTAATGATGGACTATAAAATTAAAGATGTTGAAGGTGCATTTGCTGGAGAAATAATCAAAAGGCTTGGAGATGACGAGTTTACCATCAAAATTAATGATGCTGAATATAATTTAATAATACTATCCATGGACTCTGGGGGAATCGAGTTTGTTCTTGACCGACAATATCATAGGGTAAAGTATTTGGAGCATACTACTAACCAAATGGAACTAGTAGTTGATAATGTGCCAGTTACACTAAACATGCATACACACTTTGATGGTATAGTGTACAAAAACTCTGGCGGTGCTAGTACGGGTGATGCACAGCTTGCACTAAAGAGTCAGATTCCTGGAAAGGTAGTATCAGTTGCAGTCTCTGATGGAGATGAAGTAAAGAAAGGCGATACAGTATGCACACTAGAATCTATGAAGATGCAGGTTGCAGTAAAGGCGCACAAGGACGGCTCTATAAAGTCAGTCAAGATTAAAGACGGGGCAAATGTGGCCAAGGGCGACGTTATAGCAGAGATAGAATAAGTGTACATCCATGTGATATCTACGATAACCTGTGCGATATCTTTACGATATTCATACGATAACTTGTACGATATTCATACGATACTAATGTGATGTACATGCCTACATGGTACACGTCTACATGATATCATATTTGCAAAGTACATATCTGTAAAGTTATGTGATTAGAAAAAGTAGGTGGGATTATTTCTTTAGAAATTCCTTGATTTCGTTATAGTTTGGCTCTTTTAGTGGATCTTCAGAAACCCACCTGTACCCGATGGTGCCGTCCTCCATAATTATGAATACGGAGCGCTTTGCAGCGTTATAGTCTTTGATGTGCAACAAGTCTGGCATTAAAATGTCATAACTGCGAATCGTCTTACTGGTATAGTCGGCTAAAATTGGAAAGTTGTAGTTGTTCTTTTCTGCAAATGCCTTGTTTGCAAATGGACCGTCATTGCTTATGGCAATTACCTGAGCACCTAGACTAGAGATCTCACCCCATGAATCCCTAAAGGTGCATAGCTCATTTTCACAGACAGGAGAGCTTGCAGCCACTATAAATGAAAGTACGATTTTCTTGCCCTTAAATTCATCTAGTGTTCGTAGTTTTAACTCTGTATCTGGCAGTTCAAAGCCTGGTGCAGAATCCCCTATATTCAATGTCATGTTTGTTTCATGTATTTGTCCTATTAAGAACTTTGCAAAAATGTGACTTTGTGCCAAATTGAATCTTAAAAATGTGCATACCTTTTTATACAAAAAACTTGGGTTCAAAGCTAAATTGGTTGGGGAATTGGCGGGTGAGTATAGCACCGTCGTACTTATGTTTGGCTTTGCTGTAGTGGCTATGGCTCCTGCATTACTCATATCAAGGATGATTTCTCCTCGTAGAAAGAGTAATCCTGTCAAGTTTTTGCCTATGGAGTGTGGTCAGGTTCCTTCAGGCGAGGGTCGTACGCACTTTATGATGCAGTATTATGCCTATATCCTAATGTTTGTGGTATTTGATGTAGTGGCTATCTTTCTTTATGCATGGGGGAGTAGTCTGCTGGGGCTTCCAAAGGCCGCAAGTCTGCCAATAATCGGCTTTCTGGCAATTATGTTTGGAGCAATGGCATTTGCAATATATCAATCGGGAAGACGGAACATATGGTAGTGATTTATACGGCTCAAATTAGTAGGAGTAGTGGATAGGGTTGCTAAAGGATCTTGTTACACCACAAAACGCAAACGTGTTTATCGGAAAGTTGGGTGATATTTTAGAAAAGGCAATAGACAAGCCACTAGGCTATGCCATTAACTGGGGTAGGATATGGTCACTTTGGCCTGTACATATAGAGACTGCCTGTTGTAGTGTTGAATTTGGTGCCGCATCAGGCCCGCGATATGACGTTGAGAGATTTGGAATAATTGAGGCTTTTGGCTCTCTTAGACAGTGTGATCTTATTGTTGTCCAGGGTACAATTACAAGAAAGATGGCACCTCGCCTCAGATTGGTGTATGACCAAATGCCAGAGCCAAAATATGTGATTGCAATGGGTGCATGTGCAATTACTGGAGGATTATACTTTGACTCTTACAATGTATTGCCTGGGATTGATGGTGTTCTGCCAGTTGATGTGTATGTTCCAGGATGTCCTCCAAGACCAGAGACTCTTATTCAAGGATGTATGCTATTGCAAGAAAAAATCAAGAGAATGAAGGCTAGGAAGTATGTATAATGAGTTCCAATTCTGAAAACAAATCTGGCGATGCACATGATACTGCAAAACCCGATACTGCAAAACCAGACACCTCGCAACCTAAAGATGCAAAACCAGACACCAAACCAGATACTGCAAAACCAGATACTAAACCAGATACTGCAAAACCCGATACCCCGCAACCTAAAGACACCAAACCAGATACTGCAAAACCAGATACTAAACCAGATTCTACCAAACCAGATACTAAACCCGATACTGCAAAACC
>JAPOPJ010000166.1 GCA_026712925.1 Nitrososphaerota archaeon | reverse complement strand
CTTGTAATGGGGAGGCGGACAAACTATGGAATTTATTCTAGTAACTATTCAAAAGACAGTGACCTCCGACTAGTGCTAAAGACAATCATCGACGAAGTGGCAAGAAAGATCTCCTGCGAGGGATCTAGTTGAATCTGAGAAGCACATCATAATGCTAACAGATTCACAATGAATTGATTGCACAATGATTGTAAAACAGATATCAGTTCACATTCCAAGATAGTTTGTGTATGAAGAGGGATAGAATGCATGTTGATTATATATTTACAAGAATATGGATGTGAACACTTACCAAAATCGTAGCAGAGTCACGATAAAAATTATGATAACAGATTGACTTTAAGTCGTGTACGTAAATAGTAATAAAATCACACAAAATGCCGAATCTAGGCATGGATATATAGAAACTCGAGCTGTTACATCAGTATTCACTGTGCTTAGAATGCGCTGTTATAGAGTATTTTTGATAACTTGTAGTAAAATTTTCTAAATTATTCAAACTGTTCTGTTAGTGATGTGGTTTTCAATGTATGGTAAAGACTGAAACGCAAAATTTGCCTAAACTCTGCAAATTTTCATCTAATCAAAATTTTCCATACAGTCAGAAATCATTTCTGCTGAGCCTGCCCGGAATCGTGAAAAAATTAACCATTATACCATCACTTTAATTATATATATTAGAAAACTAATATATAAAATATAATTACACCCCTAGTGATATAGCAAAATTTCCATGTCATTCCGGGTACACACAACTTTGGAAAATAGAACTTACAAATCACAAAAGTGATGTGGTAAAATGATACGGTAAATGATGTCTAATCTCAATAGCTCAAAATTTGATGCATTTACAGTGTGCTTAATTTTTCTTCTGCTGTCTTGAGACCTGCTTGTGCATCTGTCTTGTATCCCATCATGGCCAAAGTTGAAGAGATTGCAGATATTGTTCTCATGACATGATATGGACTCACTTCACCCATACATCCTACCCTGAATACCTTACCCTTGAGGTTGCCAAAGCCGCCAGCAACTAAAACCTTGAATTTTTTAGCAAGCGTATCCCTAAAGGTCTTGTCTTCTAGTCCATCCAAATAATTTAGTGCGACAATTGAGATTGAACGGTCTTCTTCCTTTGCAAACGGTGTAAGACCTATTGCGCTCAGTCCAGAGTATAGAGCATCAGAGCATACCTTGTGACGTCTAAATACAGCTTCTAGTCCCTCTTCAAGCAGAATTGCTAGTGCTTCTCTGTATGCATAAAGTAGTGGAAGTGCAGGAGTAAATGGTGTATGTTTGGACTCTTCGTAATATTTGAAGTATCTTGCAAGGTTAAAGTACATTGTAGCCGGTGGGTTTTCCATCATGTATTTTTTTGCCCTAGGACTTACAGATATGGGTGATATTCCTGGAGGTGCGGCTATTGCCTTTTGGGCACCTGTCATGCAGACATCTACATTCCACTTGTCTACTGGCAGCTCAGCTCCACCCAATAATGAGACAGAATCAACCACATAGAATGCATCATTTCGTGAGGTTAGATCAGATATTCTATCCAAATAATTCACCATTGTTCCAGTCGAGGTCTCATTGTGCACTACATAAAATGCCTTGACATCCTTGTTGTTATCAAATGCTTCTTTTACTTGATCAAATGTGGCATTCTGACCCGGCTCCGTCTCAAGCCTTACAACATTTGCACCCTGTCCCTCAATTAATTGAGACAATCTATTGCTAAACTCACCATTTACAGGAATTATTATCTTGTCACCCTTTTTTACAAGATTAATTACACCTGCCTCTACTGCACCTGTTCCAGATGCCGAGAGGGCAACTATATCATTTTGTGTTTGAAATACCTGTTGAGTCTTCTCAACCACATCAGAGTACAGCTCTACAAAGTCATCACTCCTGTGGTTAATTATCGGTGCAAGCATTGCACGCATTACTCTGTTTGGAACATTAGTTGGTCCGGGAAGCATTGAAAGGTATTCCAAGTATATCTCCAGTGGTATTTTGACCCTAGGTTTATTTATAATTAGAGATTTTTCAGCCTTTGCTTGGCACCAGAATCAAGTAGAAATTTTTTCGTGCCAGCAGGCACAAGATGATCCCACTTGAGATCTCCTGCTATCAAACCCCGAATGTGAGTTCCAGATAGACTCTCACGATCAGCAAATGGTATCGGGATAACATCTACATTCTGCCTCAAGTAGATATGCCTTGTGAGACTGTCATTTGTAAATACCACGTCAAATTCTGGAATGATATTTTTTATCATTTTGGCCCATTTTTGATGATCACCAACATCTGGAATAGGAAAGATATCCAATCTAGATTCCATAAAGTCATCTACTGATGCTAGAACCATCTTTTTTCTCTCCTCGTATGAGAACGGGTTTGATTTTGTCTGAGAAATATTAGAGCTTCCAATGCATAGCCACAGCTGTGTGACTTGTGATAATGCAAAGCGTAATGCTTCAAGATGCCCTAGGTGAAACGGCTGGAAGCGACCCACCAGCATGCCATTCATAGATAACATGAGAGTAGGTTTGTTAAAAACCATCATAAGAGAATACAAATAGTATGATACATGGAGTATGTCAAGATTGATGGCAGTATCGGCGAGGGTGGCGGACAGATTATCAGAACTGCCATATCTCTATCATGTATAACAAAAAAACCTGTTCACATAGAGAATATCAGAAAGAATAGAAAAACTCCCGGACTAAAAGCACAGCACCTCACGACAATCAGGATTCTCCAAAAGATGTGCAATGCAAAGACAAGTGGTGCAGAGATGCATTCTACAGAGATGTGTTTCATTCCAGGAGAGATGAAAAGCTGCAAGATCAAAGAAGGTACAGGTACGGCAGGAAGCACATGCCTCATACTACAGTCTGTAATTCCTGTCATGGCAGCATCAGGGGAATACTTTGAGATGGAGCTTACCGGGGGAACAGATGTTCCATGGAGTCCGACTTTTGACTATACGTATAATGTAGCAGGAGAGGCCTTTAGTAAAATGGGGATGAACTTTTCCCTCAGACTAGACAGACGTGGATATTATCCGAAAGGTGCTGGCAGGATAATGATATCTGTACAGCCAGATAAAATCATACCTGCCATACTAACACATAGAAATGTCAATTCGTTAATAATAAAATGCTCGTACTCAAAGATTCCAAAAGAAATCATCGAGGACAAAATTGGAATGATTTCCCGCAACATTACAAAAGCAGGAATTGATGCAGACGTGCATATAATTAATGAAGATGCACTAGACCCAGGTGCTACAATACTAGTATGTGTAAATGATGCAAAATCTGTAATGGGGGCTGATGCACTATTTGATGTAAAATCTAAAACCTTTGATTTGAAATTTGATAGAATTACAAAGAATCATCTTGGAGTAGATGAGAATCTAGCAGACATGCTAGTACTTCCTGCAAGCATTGCGTGTGGTATGACTATACTATGTGTTCCCAAAATTACAAAACATTTAGAGACAAACCTGCATGTGGCATCAAAGATATCTGGATGCAAGTATGGCATTGGAAGACTAAAAGACGGATTCGAGGTAAGAATCAAAGGAGAATCAGACTCCTGCATCCATCAGGGAGGCAAAAAATAAAATTGCAACAGAGAGTACAACTGTAACCTCGCCAAGTATTATGATTTTTTTCCGGAGTGCACGCAGCTGGTCTTCAGGCATTTGTGAAGACATTATCTGCTCTTCTATTTCTTTGCGTATAATACGGACATGTACTGCATAAGCTATTACCAATGCAAGCACTAGTGCAACCTTGATTGCAAGAAATGTGCCATAGCTTGTAGCTACCAGTAAATCAGGCCTACTCAAAAGTGCATGTGAGCTATACAGCCCGGTGGCCATGAGTATTATCAAAGATGGGACGGCAATCTTGTTGAATCTTCTTCCAACTCGTATCATTATCTGCATTCTCTCTTGGACAGAATCAGACATTGTCTTGAGTAATGGTGAGAAGACAATTCCTATAAACAGTGAGCCACCTACCCATATGGCAGCAGATACTAGATGAATCCAAGTAAGTATTGCCTGCTCTAATGCTGTCATCAGTTGGGATGCCACGAATCAAATATTATGTATTTGTATTGGTCTCTTACCGTATTACAAGTATCTACTAAGATCCGTTCTGTTTTTAGTCATGGTTTTGTATGAGTTCATGTTTTTTACTGCCTAGGCAAAAGATGGACCTGAGCACATACTATTACAAGTCGGCAACGTTTTTTAGTTGTTGCCAGCGTGGTATCAGCAGTTGGCATTACAAAGTAAGATGACAGTTTATGCGGCCATAGGAGCCATGTTTGCACTAATGGGTGGAATAGTGTACTATGCTAGCTTGGATAACACACAGTTAGAACAAGTCGAAGTCGAGCTTGCAAATATCAGCGTAAGGGAGGTCAATACTGTTGAGAATCGTGCAAAGTTAGAAGTTACATTCCTTGTAAAGAATCCCAGCGAAAAGACATTTACCGTGCCAGTTATAGGGTACAAACTATTTGCAGATGGAGTCATGTTAGGCTCTGGTCAGTACTCTACTGAAGACATTGCAATGCCAGGTAGAGCCGTGTTTTATCCGGGCTCTGAAATACCACTAAAGAACACATTTGTGCTGAATCGTGCAGATGTGAGCCAGAGTATCTATGATGCAGTGCTAAACGAGCAGGTCACTACATTCTCAGCAGAAGGAAATGTAACTAGTGAGACATCGTGGAGTATAGTGGAAAAGGATTTTGTCACAGAGATGAATTAAACAGTCTAGTTGTTTTAGGCTGACTACACATCCACATCGTCATGAAATATGTCATGATATGCATGTCATGAAATGAATAGACCGAGAAAGATTCGAGACGTTTTATCAAAAATCATATCCCATGATTAACTAATCAACCAGTCCCTACTACAGGCTGACTTGTCACATACCCACACACCCACACACACACACACAAGGTCTATTATATTTTCAGAGTATAAATTCATGAGAAAGTTAGAGACTAGAACAAGTCATTACCGCAAGCAGGATTCTAGTATGCCTGCAACGTCTGCGGGAATGACAGCCACCTTGTATGACCTAGTTTTGATCTTCTTTTTCCCCACCACCAAAAGCCCGTGTCGCCTCAGTCTTCCCACCGTGGAGGAGGATCTTTCGAACCACTCCCATTCTGTATCATCCTTTCCAACCCTCCTGCAAAGATCCAAATACTTGACACTGCCGCCTTTTTTGAGGACAAACCTCAACGCAATCTTTTCGTCCTCAGAAAGGTAGGCGACAACCTGTTCTAGGAAATTTTTGGACGTGAGGGCCGAGGCGATCTGCTCGATCTTTTCCTTTTTGGGGCACCACCATATGTCCATATTCAGCGAATCGCATATCCCGTTCACCCATTCTATCGGAAGTTTCCTGAGAAGTGTGACGGCTTTTGGTTTTGCAGAGATTGCGATTGACTCTGCTGTTTCCTGAAATTCTTGTAGCATTTTTTTGTGAAGCTTGCTCATCTCAGGCATGATTGGGCTGTTCCTATCAAGCAACTCCTCATCGCTAATCAGTATTCTTGTGATCCCTGCCACGCGGTAGGTCCCGTCCTCATGCCAGGGATGTATCCTTCCGGTAAATTCTCTGCCTTCTTTATACACATCAGAGGCCTTCCCCATGATTTCAACCTCAAATGTCCTTCCAGTGGACTCGGCCGTCACCAGTATTATGTTGCGGGCATCTGCCGATCTCTGTATAAAAAACGTGTCATGCATAAGGTTTTTCATCTGAAGTATCTTTGATCCAAGCCTCTCATCGTCGATGAACTCATCTACGAACTCGTCGACTACTGTCCTGCCAAAAGCGTTCTTTCTCTCGTATACAAACCATGTTATGACCTGCTTGTGCACTAACTCCTCATCATCAAAGTCCATATCATATGGGCATGCGTTGGAAAAGTCAAGCGGTGTGGTGCCATATTTCTGACTCACATATTGCCCAAGCAGATCTATAAAATTCTCCTCTGTAACTCTAGGAAGTATCATGCTAAATCATAAACAAGAGAAATCTTAAAGTTTTTCCATGTAGCCGAGGTTGTTGCATAATTTCAATTTCTGGCTAGGTTTGTTAGGTTTTGTTTTCTAATGCACATAATACACCATGAAAATCCGAAATAACGCAGAGTTGAATTACGCAACAACATCCACAAAGGAGTGAATCCACACCATATACATGGTAAAGATCCACAGACTGACAGTTGTAGAGACTGCGTTATGTACTATTACAACCCGCACACAAACACGGGCTGGATATGACTTTAACAAGGACGGGTTTGCAGACCTGTTGAGGACAGACATGGTGTGCAAGTTGTTTGTGACATAGAGGCAGTACGAGGAACTGCAACTTGGAAGGGCAAGGCCTATGCTGGTCAGGATCAGGAGAATCTGCAAGAACAAGTTCTATTCGACCCTTACAAAATATGAGCACATATCCTCCACATACAAGATATTTTCAAAGATGGGTATCGTGTGACTAAGGTACCTCAAACTGTATATGTTATGTAACTAATCTCTCTTTAGAGGGGAGAAAGGTGACACAAAATATATATATTTTATGTAACTTATCTCTCTTTAGAGGGGAGAAAGGTGACACAAAATATACGGTTAGGCCCACAGGAAATAAAACTACTGTTCAGTTTGGAAATGAAGAAAGTAAGTGTCTTTACCTTTAATGGTGCTAAAAGTATCCTTGAAGGAACAGATTCGGCTGTCTGGAATGTAATTGACGGATTGAAAAAGAAGAAAAGATTACAAGAAATCGAAAATGGGAAATATCTACTTGTTCCTGCAAGAGCTGGTCTTGAAGGATATTGGTCTGAGGATCCTTGGTTAATTGTACCTCAACTAATTGACGAATATTATATTGGGTTCTGGACCGCAATGAAGTTTTGGGACATGACAGAACAAATACCTTACACGGTTTTTGTTGCAACACCAAAGCGAAAGAAAAATCGTATATTAAAATATAGAAAGCAAAAATTCCAATTTGTCACCATATCAAAAAAGAAATTTTTTGGATACGTTGAACTCAAAATAGGAAAAAACAATCATTTTAACATCTCTTCAAAAGAAAAAACAATTGTTGATGGATTAACACATCCAGAATACTGTGGTGGAATAGTAGAAGTCACAAAAGCGATGTGGTACATGCAGAAAGAAGTCGATTGGACCGAAGTTTATCAATTAACCAAAAAAATCGGAATTAATGTAGTGTTGCGTCGATTAGGATATTTGTTAACCATACTGGATTTTGAACAAAATCTATCTGAGAAAATAAAAAAAGAAATAGTCAGCTACCCTTACAGTTTTCTTGATCCCACTGCCGCAAAAACAAAGATTGCATATTCAAAAAACTTTGGATTAATACTTAACAGGACAAAAGATGAATTGCTTAACTGGATGGATTATTAGAAATGGATGCAGACGAAATAAAGTCATTAGGTGCCAAACATGGAGTATTTACAGAAACCATACAAAAAGACTATGTTGCAACTATCTTGTTGTTTGTGATTTCAGAATTTTCAAAAATATCTGAAATGGTGTTTAAGGGCGGTACTGCACTCAAAAAGATATATTTTCCAGAGACAAGATTTTCAGAAGACCTTGATTTTACTTGCAACAGTGATATCTCAAATGAGTTAGAATCTTTACTAAAAAAGAAAATCAATCACCTTGATGTAAATTTTACAAAAGTTAAAAAAATGGAAACTGGTAAGTATAGTAGAAAATATTCTGTCAAGTATCTGAATTATAACGACTATCCATCGTCAATCAAAATAGACCTTAGTTTAAGGGAAAAAGTGATTAGGAACGTAGAAACTCTACCAATTCAGCATTTTTACAGCCTAGAAAATGGCAATTTTTCCATTCCCAGCATGAGTATTGAAGAAATCATGGCCGAAAAAATACGGGCATTAGCATATGCTCAAAAACCACGCCATTTGTATGATCTGTGGTATCTATTTGAACAAGGCATTAAACTAGACAAAAGTTTAGTAAATACAAAACTATCTTTCTATAAAGAATTTTCATTAGATAAAATAAAAGAAGGTATTAACAAAATGAAAACTGAATGGGATGTGGATCTAAATCCATTACTTCCAACAGTTCCATCCTTTGATAAAGTATCAAAAAACGTTATTCAAAATATTGAGGCTTCCATGAAATAGTACAATTATGCGATACAGAAGAGTATAATTCTCTCTTTTGTATTCTTCACTAGAACTCGAATCTAAATTGGTTTGAAACCACCCTATTCAGCAATTACATGCTAGTGAGGTCATTGTACTATATTTTTGAGATAGGTTGTAACTTCTGCCCCTGCAAGGACGGACCCATGAACAGCGACTTGTTGCTTTTGAATTTGTTTCCTATCAGTCCTTGGGATTGTAGAGTTTAGATCACATTTTGTTGACAGATTTAGTCCGTACTATTCCAAATAGGAATCTTGTAATTCGGACTGAAAGATTACTGGCAGGCTTTTGACATTTTACGGATTGGTTGCCCATACCTCATCTTTAACCAAATCCCCAAGACTGAAAATAAGTAATTAAAATGGTATGGGCCGAGAGAGATTCGAACTCACGATCACCGCCGTGTCGAGGCGGTATCCTAACCAGCTAGACTACCGGCCCATCAGAATACAGGGTAATGGAGTTGATTATTAACCTTTAACAGTGTGGACTGAGGGTAGAGAAAGAATGAATACAGGCAAGATAAATACAGACCAGTTTAATGAAAGATTTACCGATGAGGAGAAAAAGGGTCTCTACAAGGCAATTTATTCACGAAGAGATGTCAGGTCTCATTTTAACGGCCAGCCCATAGAAGATGATGTCCTCTCAAGAATACTCAATGCAGCCCACCATGCACCATCAGTAGGATTTTCCCAGCCATGGAACTTTATACTAATCAAAAATAACACCACAAGAAATGCCATCAAAGAGTCATTTGATGTAGAGAAACGGAGATCCTCAAAGGATGTGGAAGAGCCAAGGAGATCAAAATATCTTTCATTCAAGCTAGAAGGGATATTAGAGTCAGCTGTGAATCTGTGCGTCACGTATGATCCTGCAAAGTTCGGGCCGTTTGTAATTGGAAGAACTAGTATTCCAGAGGCAGGCATCTACAGTGTGTGTTGTGCGGTTCAGAATCTGTGGCTTGCCGCAAGAACCGAAGGAGTGGGTCTAGGATGGGTAAGCATACTCTCAAATGAAATATTAAAAAATGTACTAAACCTACCAGAACGTGTCGTTCCAGTAGCGTATCTGTGTTTGGGGTATGTTGATGAGTTTGCAAAAAAACCAGACCTAGAGACTGCTGGCTGGCTACCCAGACTGAACCTAGAAGATGTGATATTTTATGAGAAATGGGACGGCCATGCTGACTCTAGCTGGGAGCATATCAGGGAAATGATTACAAATAATATTGATTACGCTTAAATAATTACAAGATTTTTGATTGCTGGGCTTGTAGCGCAGAGTCATTTGACGCGCAGTATGGATAGCGCAGTAGCCTCCTAAGTTACAGGTCGAGGGATCGAAGCCCTCCAAGCCCGCTTTTTTCATTGGCAATTCCATTTCCTGAATGTCATACCAGTAATGCCAGATGCCAAACTCATCATAGCATGATACTATAATGCCACCATATCCATCTGAAATAGAATGATGTCAATTGCAATCAAAGATGTTGTAGCACATTTTTTGTATTTTATCAGGGAATGGATTTGCAGTATTGTCTTCAATATTCAAGATTATAATGCAGTAGGCAAAAACGAAATTAACCGTTAAAATTTACACAGCAAATTAAACTGATTATACAAGTCAAGAGTTGTGAGAGATTTTTGACGGCTCCCTGATTTTGACATTTGATATGAGTCCCAATGACCTGCATCCAAGTGTTCCAAGGAGTAGCGCCACTGCAATCATTACTATTAATCCTGACGGGGCCAGGTTGAAGACATACGAGAGTAGTATTCCCATAACAGTAGAAAAAACTGACATTGAGATGGAGATTCCGACTGTTTTTTTGAAACCCTTACCGTAGAGCATCGCCGTAATGTTTGGAATTACAATCAGTGCAGATATGAGTAAAATTCCGACTAGGCGCATCGAAGTAACTACTGTTACGGCAGCTAAAACAACAAAGAGATAGTTTAGAAGCGTCACGTTCAATCCAGCTACTTTTGCCTGTTCCTCATTAAAGGAGATGTATAGGAATTGTTTTTGAAGCACAAGCAATACCCCTACAATGCCAGCACTTATTGAAACTATCAGCACAGTATCTTGAATGCTAATTAACAGTATGCTCCCAAACAAAAAGCTAAAGAGATCAACTGAGAATCCCCCAGATACACTGATCAGAATTACGCCCACAGCCAGTCCAGACACAAGAACTACTGCAACAGCAGCATCACCAGATATTTTAGTACTAGAACGGAGTTTTTGAAGTCCCAAGCCGCCCAGAACAGATACTATGAATGCAGACCACAATGGAAATACTCCTAGAAACAACCCCAGAGATATTCCACCAAACGCAACGTGTGATATGCCGTCTCCAAAGAGGGAGTACCTCCTAAGCACAAGAAAAGTGCCTATAAAGGAGCATATTATCGCAACTGCGATTCCTGAAACGAGTGCTTTTTGCATAAACCCGTAAGATAATATCTCAAAAACCATTCTATATTTCTCGCTAGTGTCCGTGTCTGTGCATGTGTACCTGCATTGCCGATTCGGTGTATGTTTTGAGGAGCTTTTCGTCTGAAAAAAACTGTTCCTTCTTGCCGTGGAAGAACAGTTTTCTATTCATACATGCAACCCTGCTGGCATATCTTTCGATGGCATCAAGATCATGGGACGACCACACAATAGTGATTCCCGACTCGCTGAGCTTTTTCATTATACTGTAAAACTTTGTTTGGGATTCCACATCAGCGCTTGTAACTGGCTCATCTAAAATCATCATAAGTGGGTTTTTTATCAACGACTGAGCAATGAACACTCGCTGTTGCTCGCCAGCAGACAGTTCACCAATCCTCCTATCTCTTAGATGCTCTAGATCTACAGTCTTTAGTGCATCATCCGGTGTAGTGCATCCAGTACAGGATCTAGTACGATTTTTACAATCTGGACCTACAGTGTTTGGTGTATCATCCAGTGTAGTCGCCCCATTAGTATTTTGTACGCGGTTCAGGTAACAATTATTCTGCTTGAGCAAATCCATCCCCTTTGTAATTTTTTTCTCATGGATAATCCCCATGGATACTATATCATGAACGGTAGCGGGAAAATTTGGCTCAAATATTATTTTTTGCGGCACATATCCAACAAGTGGGATCAGTGACTTGAATTTGTCAGGTCCATATCCAAACATGGAGATTTTTCCCCCGTATGGTTGAAGCCCTAGAATCGCCCTGAACGTGGTTGTCTTGCCAGAACCGTTGGGCCCCACTATTCCTAGCAGGTCACCATCTTGTACATCAAAGCTGATATCATCTACTGCAATATGATTCCCATAACTAATAGTAAGATTTTGTACTTGAAGGACAGTGCCATTCATTGACAGTCTAGAGCAACCTCCAGCTTATCTAGGTTCTGCTCCATTTTATCTAAGAACGACATGCCTTTGGATGACTCTTCTAAAGTCAATGCCTCAAGGGTACTGAGTGTCATAACTTGGGCACCTGTATTCTCTGCAATCACTTCTGCAATCCTATCGTCAATAAGATCTTCTGTAAATATGATCTTTATGTTATTGTCCTTTACAAAGTCGGTTAATTGTACTAATTCCAGAGCTGATGCCTCTGTGTCAGGTGATAAGCCGCCAATAGAATACATTTCTAGTCCATATCGTTGTCCGAAATATGTAAATGCATTGTGGAATGTGACGACGGTATAATTTGTGCAACCCGATAGTGTAGAAGTAACTTTTGCGTCAAATGCATCAAGTTTTGTCAGATATGCAGAAGCATTTTGTTGATACATCTCTGCGTTTGTCGGATCAGCCTGGATTAGTGCATCTCTTATGTTTACAACCTGCTGTTTTAGAAGGATTGGATCAAGCCATATGTGTGGATCATACTCAAAAGAATGACCATGACCTTCATCGGCGTGATCGTCATCGGATTCATCTCTTTCGTCTGAGTGATCGTCTGCATGGTCATCATCTCTTTCGTCTGCATGGTCATCATCTCTTTCGTCTGCATGGTCATCATCTCTTTCGTCTGAGTGATCGTCATCGGCGTGATCATCTGCATGTTCAGTTATCCTGTTCTCCACAGGCTTTAAGAGCTCGACACCGTTTGAGGTATTGACAAACGTAATGTGGTCATATTCCCCAGAACTGATCATTCTATCGATGTATGATTCCATGCCAAGACCGTTATAGACAAAGACATTAGCGTCTTGTAGTAATCGGATATCTCCTGCACGTGGTTCCCAATCATGTGCCTCTACACCAGATGGCATGAACTGTCTGACTTCTGCCTGACTACCAGCTACATTTCTTGTGAGCTCATAGTACGGATAAAATGACGCAAACACGTTGATCTTTGGATCATCTTGCATCTCAGTATCACTCAGAGGTAAAACTGACTCATCAACAACAGTTCCAGAAAAGCTAATTGCAATGGCTACAATTACCGCCGTGGCTACAATTCCTCCACCTAGAACAGCGAGTGTTTTGGTTGCCAACATGTTCATTATATTATTAATAACTACATATAAATTAATAATTTCTATTTTATTTATCAGAATTATTAATAAATTAAGTAGCCAGTTTCACTATAATATTAATAAGCACATAATTTAGTTTTAAATAATGGTTAATAACGGATCGACTGATTCTACTATCATCTCCATATCCCTCAAAAAGGACATGATTAGAGAACTTGATACCCTTCAAAAAATGCTAGGATTTACCGGGCGCTCAGAGATAGTCCGGGCAGGCATACGAACATTTGTCCAAGAGGAGAAACAAAAGAGTGGAATGCATGGTACAAAAAATGCCATACTGATGGTAGTTCATGACGACGAGTTTGATGCTCAGGTTGCCGGGATAAAACACGATTATGAGGATTTGATCAAAACACATCTACACAACAAGATAGACGGAGACAGGTGTGTAGAACTGTTTTTGCTTGACGGAGATGCAAAGAGAATAGAGATGGTGACAAAGGGATTTCTAACCAACAAAAAAATGGACACTGTAAAACTTGTGATCCTGTAAATAGTGTAAAGTACATCATGATACCCTGGAGAGCCGCAAAAGATCCCTCATCTCATAGACAAGGTTTAACAATACCTCCAAAATACGATGAGTATAGATATGAAGGTTGTAATAATTTCTGCAAGTCCCAGAAAGAACGCAAACACGCAGATAATGATGAAGCATGCATTAGAGTACGCCAAGACAAAGAATGCTGACACACACTTTATCAACCTCTCAGAAGGATTACTAGAATGCTACAGAGGTCCAGAGGAAGAATATAACGAGTATACAAAAAAAGCGGCCGCAGATCTTACAGATGCCGACGTGTGGCTTATCGGCACACCCATCTATAACTCGTTTTTCAGCTCTGCATTAAAGAATCTCTTTGAGTATGTAAACTATAAAAAGACAGAGGGAAAAGTGGCAGGAATTGCAATCATGGCCGCAGGCAATATCGGGTTCATCGATGTCCAGACACTTGTAACTCAGTTGTTGTCATACTTTAGAGTAATAGCAAATCCAAAGGCCGTCTTTCTTACCACAGAAGATGTTGCAGATAATGCAGTCTCAACTGATGGTGCAAAGCAGAGACTAAACGAACTAGTCGATGAGACACTAGAGCTTGCATCAAAAATTCAAAGCTAAGATAAAGTTATGACGCTATATGCAGTGTGGCATTTTACGCGCTTGTCAATACTAAAATAATTTAGAATTAACAGATTTGTTGGAACGGTATCCACAAGTATATAGAAAAAATCAAAATACTACCATACTATACCTCACAATAGTCATGATGTCTTAGGATCTTTGCAAAAATGCATCCCACATCTGTCAAAATACACAATCTCAAAAGCAACCCAGACTTGATGACCTAAAATACTTTAGATAATACCTGTTAATTACTCCCTCAAAACAAAAGATACAGATAGGTACGAAAAGATAGAGTCACACAATTCTGGCAAGGTATTGATATGATGTCACATGATATCATATCATATGATATGATATGATATCACATACAGCATAAACTGCACAACCATAAACTCTAACACCTATAAGAATCAGATTCCAAGGAATGGTATTGCCAGCAAAAAAGGATCCCACCGAGCTGTGTTCATGCAGATGTCATTTCGGTGGTGCAGTAAGCTGTCCAGCATGCAAAGAAAACCACGGTGTTGTATGCAGTCATTGCAAAGAGTAAAGTTTACTTTTTGTTCTGCTTAGATGCTAGCATCTTTAGATTGGCAAGCTCTGTCTTTAGCGACTCTATCTGCATGAGTGTCTGTAGATTAGATATCTCTTGGTGAAGTCTTTCAATTTCGCCGTCCTTTAGTTTTACTACTTCCTTGAGTTGGTTTAGCTCCGCAGACAGTTCTGTTTTTGCCTCCTTTATCTCAATTACACTTACCTGCTTTCCGTCTGACGTATACGCTTGTGCTACCTCAGCACTAGTCAAGCTTTTTTTTTCAGTAATAGTATGACTTGGCGCGTGATTATGCACATAATCTACACTTTTCTGAGATATCCAGCACGTAAATGTCAGAAACCATGTAATTGGGACTGCCATTATAAATATAAAATTCATTATGGGTGCAAAATCAACAAAAATTGGCCAGAGTCCAGTGAGTACGGCTGCAAATACACCTGTAGATACGGTGGCCAAATGATTTCCCAGATAGCCCATATTCTAGTTTAAAAATTCATTATTTATAACAGTAATGAAAAAGTGAGTTTCTTGCACAATTCTTTTCAGGCACAAAAATCACTAAATAGATTATCTAAGTGAGATTATACAGTAGATTCAAAAGAGCATCTGTCCTTTATAGGCACAAATTCTCACAGCTATCCAACTCACACTCAAACCACTCCCGGCACTATATCATACAGTGGTATAGTATGATGTAAAAAGAAAAGAGTAGTGTCTATTCGTCTTCGGGTGTCGTGGGCAGATCAGACTGCAGAATCTGAATTTTTTGTAATAGTTCGTTTCTAAGATCTCTTGCAACCCTTCTTACAGTAGGACGTGGCACGCCAAGATCATCTACTACCTTGGTATAGATATCCTGTTTGTCAGCCATGCCCTTGTCTAGATAAGAATTAATTGCTTCTTTGATAACCGTGCTTTGGTTTGTACGATTCAACGAATTTTAAATTTTAATCGTTCTATATAAGACTATTTTCTGTGCGGGGTATGGGTCATTTAAAGTATGAGAAAAATCATTTAGGAAATTATTAAAATCACACCAGTGTGAAGACGAAAACCACACCAAAGGATGTAAAATTTACAAATAATAATAACTTTATCTGGAAATTTTTATCCAGTATAGATACGCTACAGAATATTTCTCTCAAGTATATATTTCTCAAAACATGACAAAATGCCACAATACCAAACCAGATGAATAGCCGCATTTGTAACATGATATAATGATACACAGACTATACCCAAGTGATGCACAATTATACACAAATGATATTCAAATGATATTCAAATGATATTCAAACTATACCTAAACACAAGATACACAAGTTATACACAAATTATATTCAAACTATACCCAAACACAAAAGACTCTTATGATATGAAATCATTGACCGATTAGCAATGAGTACAATAACGATAGAGACGAACATGGGAAAGATTTCATTCAAGCTTTTACCTGAACTAGCACCAGAGACGGTGAGAAATTTTGAAAAACTAGCCAGAGATAGATTTTATGACGGTACCCTATTTCATAGAGTCATTCCTGGCTTTATGATACAAGGTGGAGATCCCAATACAAAGACAGGTAATCGGGCCTCATGGGGAAGTGGTGGACCAGGCTATACAATCAAGGCAGAATTTAGCTCACGCACACACAAGCGTGGAATTGTATCCATGGCAAGGTCACAAGACCCAGACAGTGCAGGCTCACAGTTCTTTATTGTGACTACAGATAGTGCATTCCTAGACAGGCAATACACAGTATTTGGAGAGGTAACCCAAGGAATGGATGTTGCAGACAAGATAGTAAATATGGACCGAAATGAAAGTGACTGCCCCAAAGAAGATGTAAAGATGCTTAGCGTGACTATAGAATAATGAAGTCAAAACATACCTTGATGCTAGCACTTTTGGCATTATCCATGATATATGTGGCATCACCACTATACGCAGAGACTCACACAGCAGACCAAGAATCAATTGAGATGCATATAGGGTCTCTTGGTGATGTGCGTGTAAAGCATATCATAAATGACTCTGAGGAAACGCAGCAGCTAAGACTAATTGGTGATGCAGCATCAAACATTACAGTTGTGGATACAAAGGGGGATAGTGTAGAGTTTACAATATCAGATAGTAGCACATACATTCTTGCACCCTCAGAAAAAGATATCATAGTGGAATATGACTTGCCAGACATGCTTGTACAAAGAGATATGGTGTGGAGTATGGATATCAATTATGCTCAAAGTATATCTGTACTACTTCCAGATGAAGCAGACATGGTTTTTGTAAACAGCACGCCAATATACTTGGGAGAAAGAAACGGGATAAAGTGTCACGGATGCTACATGTTACTAGAGTATATAATAGATGAGCCCAGAAATCTTGAAAATATACAATGGCAAGAAGACAAATTCCTAGTAGAGATAAGAACGCTTTCTGCAATTGATGGGTTTGTATTTGATCAACCAACAAAAAGTATTTCATTTGACATCAAAGATGGTCAAAAGTTTGTCACAACCATAATTCCTACAGAACTATTAGGATCACCATACAGTGTATTTTTCAATGATGAAAAGATGTACTTTCACGAATACATAAACAACGGGACGCATGTGTGGCTAAATGCAAAGCCGGACTCTGGTGGTCGCATGGAGATTATTGGCACTACAGTCATTCCAGAATTTTCTCTAATGATACCTCTGATTGCAGGCTTTGTGATTATAGTCATGATATCTAGATTCAAGATTCCTACTCTCCGCTAGAGCCGCACGAGCAAAACCCATACTCATCAATCCTAGTATCACATATGACACACTTTTCCCCATAGTCAACTTCCCATGGTTCCTTCCCATACATCTTAAAGTGGTCGTCGATTTCTTCTGGAATTTCACGTTCTGCCAATGATGTATATAGATAAAATACCGTACATAAATTCTCTGTACCGTGAAGATAGAATGCGGATGTCATTGTATAAAGTGCGGCAGTATAAAACTAGAGTCAAGACAAGTGGGAAAAACCGAAAAAGATGGATACTTTGACATGCATCACACATGTAAAATTTGCAACACACATTTTGACCATCTTGAAGGGGAGATATTTGAAAAATGCGACACATGCGGACATACATCAGACTAGCATATCTGATATAGTCAAGTCGTTAGTACAGGATTGCTGATATAGTACGCACGTTCGTCTTCAGAGTTTTTTGAGATTTCTCTGCTAGTAGCCATCTTTGCTAGAGCCTTTGATACATCTAGTGAGCTTGCAGACCAGCCATTCTCTCTTAGCTGCTCGACAGTCTCAGATACAGTCCTAGGAGAGTCAAAAAATTTGCCAGCCTCCAACTGGGATAGTTTTGATCTTATCTGGTCAGCCTCTATAGGCTTTGGATCATTGAACTCTGGCTCAAATACTTCGGCTTCCTCAAGGGAGTCAAGGCCACCATGTTTGGTACTAGATGCAGATAACTCTACACCTTCACTTGGAGCTGCAGTATTCATATACTTTGATAGGCTCTTGATGATCTCACCTACAGTATCATTATCCAAGTAAAAGTCACGCGAGTCTATCTCTATTTCATTTGCGTTAAACTTTACCTTTATCTTGGCCATACAATACCTTGTTTGGTGATTGTTATATTCTGTTAACTCTAATCTGGTTTAAGACTAGATCAAATTTTTTACACACATAATTTGAATTATTTTGCTTTCTGGTTAAAAAGAGGCTTTGCAAGCATCATACATGAAGACATCAAGCAAGGTTATAGTTATAATACTTGTAGTAATAGGAGTGGGCATTTTTGGCTACACTCAGTATGCTTCAGCCTCACAAATAGGCGTAACAGTCACTCAAAGTGAACTCTTAGAGGAGAATGAGTATGGCTCTACTTATAATGTGGAGTTACAGTTTGAAAACCCCTCACTTTTAGCATTAACAGCAGGCGACTCAACATTCTTTGTATTAGCAGATAACCAGACAGTCGGCCAAGGCGAGTTAGAGCCATTTGTGCTTCCCCCACTAGGAAGTAGTATGGCAAAGGGCACATACCAGACAGAGCCAGAGAGTAGCTATAATGATGATGCAACACTAAAGATAAGCGGCTCTACAAAATATGACATGCTATTTACCACAATAGAGATTCCATTTGTGCTATACCCAGATAAAGAGCAGATAAGGGAATTTATAGACGACAGTTAATCCTTGATACGTTGCTTACAGTTTTTGGCTCTGCTGCACTAGATACCATCAGGACTCCAAAAAAGACACTCAAGGGTGTGCTTGGCGGTGCGGCAGTCTTTGCTGCAATATCTGCAAGTAACTTTACAAAAACTGGCATGATAGCCGCAGTAGGAAGAGACTTTCCAAAAAGATATCACAACATCCTCTCAAAGCGCCTAGACCTACAGGGTATGACAGTAGCAGGAAATAAGACATTTTGCTATGACGGCATATATGATAAAACACTAAGTACTAGAAAGACACTAAAGACCGTACTAAATGTTTTAGAAAAATTCAAGCCAAAAGTTCCAGAGGAGTACAAAAAATCCAAGTTCATATACTTGGCAAATAATGATCCCAAACAGAACACAACACTACTAAAAGAATTTGACAATGTCAAGTTTTCCATGTGTGATACAATTGACTTTTGGATATCAACTAAACAAAAAGCAGTCATCAAGATGATTGGATCAGTAGATGCAGTAGTGATTAATGATGAGGAGGCCAAGATACTCACAAAGGAGCACAACCTAGTCAAGTGTGCAAAAAAAATGATGGACTGGGGCGCAAGATATGTAATAATTAAAAAAGGTGAGCATGGCTCGCTAATGTTCTTTGAGGATGTAGTATTCCCATCACCGGGATTTTCACTAGATGATGTGCTAGACCCTACAGGTGCAGGTGACTCTTTTGCCGGTGCAATGATTGGATATTTGGCAAAGAAAAACTCTACTAAAATGTCAGAAATAAAAAAGGCCATAGTATATGGGAATGTAGTAGGCTCGTTTGCCGTAGAAGGGTATGGGCTAGATGGTCTGTTGCGACTAAAGCAATCAGACATTTCAAAAAGGGTTAGACTCTATGAGAGGATGGTTCGCTTCTAAAGATTTAAGTTTATAATTTGTTCCAAGAAATCAATTGTCTCAAGATATTACCAAAGACCGCCTAGAGGCCATATTTAGCATGCAAAGAGGACTTGCAGGGATGATGAATCCAGACAGATACCCACAGGATGTGGAAGGTAGAATATCTGCACTATGTACGGCAATCATACATGAAGCAGTAGAGCTTCAGAGAACTACTAACTGGAAGTGGTGGAAGACACCCATACCATTTGACACACAGGAGGCAAGAGAAGAGCTTATTGATGTGTGGCATTTTGTCATACAGGCATCAATAGAGCTTGGCTTGACACCAGATGATATAATAAAAGAGTACAGGAACAAAAACGAGATAAATCGTGAAAGGCAACGCAACGGCTACTAAATCAGTCTTCTGATTTGAGCAATATCTGTCAGGCCTATTTGGTTTATCAGTGTGATATGATTTTGAAAGTATGCAATCTCTTCATCAGATATGGTTAGAAATGGCTCAGGGCTGATAGAGTCTTTTATTCTGCCATTCTGATTGGTTCCATTTTTGTATAGTTGTAGTAATGAATGTCCTGCTCTGTGTCCAGATACTTCTTGGCCGCATAATATTATGGTGCGGATGTGTCTGTGTGAATTTACATATTTTACTAGAGAGTCAATGCCCCGATTCTCAGAGAATAGTCTCCCGGCAATGTAGATGCGTCCCATAATATCAGAGGCTGCAATATTTTTGAGAAGGTCAATGCTAGAAAGTGTGCAAATGGAAATAGTAGAGTTATGATTCCCTAGATATGATTCTTCAGGTATGGGAAATGCTACCTTGCAAATACTTCCCATGATGTCTCCGAGGCTTCCCATACGGCCTCGTGCAATATTTTGGCAATATATTCAATTCCTCTTGTAGAGACATGAGGATGAACCGGAAGGGACAAGACGTGTAATGCTGCCCAGTCAGTTACAGGCAGTCTTGTAGCATTTTTGAAGAATGGCGTCTTGTGGACAGGCATGTTATAGTATGCTGCTGCACCTATACCTTTTTGATATAACTTTCTTAAGATATTGTCCCGGTCAGGAACTGCAACCGTGTATAGAGAATAGTTCACGTTTGTGTCTTTTGGTGGAATGGGTAGTATTATACCCATATCAGATATCAACTTTGTGAGCAAGTTGGCGTTGCGTCTTCGCATTTTGAGAAATTTGTCGAGTTTTTTTAGCTGTGCTGTACCTAATGCAGCACTGATTTCAGGGAGACGAAAATTCAGTCCGAATGTCTGCGGGCCTCTAGGTCCAATACCATGATTCCTAAACATCAAGAGTTGGTCATGTAGTTTTTTGTTATTAGTAACTACAAAGCCACCCTCGCCAGCTGTAATTACTTTGGAGGGATACATGCTAAAGCATCCCATATCAGAGAATGTACCTGTGTGCTTTTTGCGTGATGTAGAGCCAAGTGATTGAGCAGCATCTTCTATAACCTGCAAGTCATATTCTTTTGCTAGCTTGACTATATCTCTAATTGGCGCTACATTCCCATAAAGATGGACAGGAATTATGGCCTTGGTTTTTTTTGTGATTTTTTTTGCCACATCATCAGGGTCTATGGTATAATTTTGTAAAATATCTACAAATATCGGCTTGGCACCTAGAGATGATATGGCATTTGCAGTGGCAATAAAGGTAAAAGAGGGTACTAGTATATGGTCACCTTTCTTGATGCCAGCTATATACAGTGAGGCTTGCAGGGCAGCTGTACCAGATGCCATCGCGATTACATACTTTGCGCCTACATAAGATGCGACTGCGCTCTCAAAGGCCTGTACGTATGCCCCTCCATGAAACTGTGCAGAAGTAAGGCGGCCATTTCGCAACACAGAAGAGACTGCGCGGATTTCTTCTGCACCCAATGATGGCTCATTTATGGCAATTCTCAATTATAATCACACCATATCACGACTATAAACTAGTTGTGTGCTATACTAGTTTTAGCAAATTTCTAGTTTTCATACTAGCCACTATACATGAATTTTTATATTTAAAAAAATTGCAAACGGCATAGTGAAGCCACACCACCTAGAAAAGACAGATGCAAATTACAAGATATTTCTGTACATATTTTATGTATGTGCAGCTGTCATGACGGCTAGTTTTGGATTTGGTGTCTATATCACTACACTAGAATGGCTAGAAAATGGAACATATGTAATGGGCGAGGCCATCCATAACACGACAATTCCATTTGAGAATTTTGCCCGGGTCTCTACATGGATATTCTTCTCTACCATAATTGGCTGGTACTGTGTATCAAGAATAGGATGGAAAAAGACTGCCGGAACCAAGATCTCAGGCTGGAGAATGTCTTTACTGCAATTGATGCTACTTGGGTTTGCAATCATCACACTATATGAGGTGCTGTACAACTTTACTATTCTCAATGCAGTAGTTACAGCAGGTGTTGTCAATGGGCATGTTCCTGATATTGACAAGCTGTATGTTGCATATCCGGATCCTGACAGGCCATGGAATTTAGTATTTTCCACCAAGGTCTTTCTCTCATGTTTTATAATCAGCTCGCATGCGTTTTATCTGAGTACTAGACCAAGAAAGAGTCTAGATGGGTATGAATGATAGTAACAATTTATTCCTCCCAGATGCTATAATCTGGTATCTTTTGAGCAGATTTAATCACCATATCATTGTAGGCCTAGGTTTTTTGTATGATATAGTGTAATGACATAAACATGAAATGCTGGGGATTGGTTTTTTTATTGCAAGTATGGACTCGTTATCATAATCTTTGATCAGGCAGACTCTCATAATCTGTCTAGCAGGAATTGAAGGGGAGTGATTCTTGGCAGACGATAGTGTTACCGTATCAGGAAATGTTGAAAATATAGTGGAATGGATAGTTGATTATACTATCATAATATATGAGAATGAAGAAAAATCTTTGCATGAAGACTATGTAAAGTCTGCCCAGAGATTGGAAATATACTATAAACTTGTCATAACTCTCATTTTAATTCCTGCCATGCTGTTCAGACTCTGGATGAAGAGAAAGCCAAAGACCATATAGGTCTAGTCCGGTCTAGGGCCCATACACTTTAGTAAATTGAGAAGACACTTCCAAGTGTATGACATGTAATACGCACCAAACATGATAGTTAAGATATTATAAAAGACACATGAAAGAGCTGGAGCCAATTATATAAAAAAACAAAAAAGAAATTAAAAATGATTGAACTTACTCGTCGATGAGTTCGGTCCAACCTTTTACGAAGACTGAGTTCTTGTAGAGTGGAACTGGTTGTCCAACAGTAAAGTCCATTGGCCTCATCCAAAAGATTGCCTTTGTCGGGCACACGCCGATGCATGCACCGTCAGAGATACATCTTTCTGGGTAGAAGACAAATGCCTTACCTCTCTTCCAGCCTTCAACTGGTTTTACCCTAAGTACATCAGGACCTAATGAAGTACAGATTTCTACACACAGTGCACAACCTATACACATCTGTTCGCTGATGTCTGGTATAATTCCTACTGGCATTACAAAAAATCTTGCCGTTTCGACATTAATATAATTTACCTAAGATTTTGCATCTATAACGGCGTTTGAAATTTTATAACGGCGTTTTGAGTGCACCAAATCATCTACTTTGTAAGATTTAGCGGAGCAATTGACAGCGTGCCGTTATTCTTTTCTGCTATAAAGAGATCTGACTTTTTAGAGGATGTAATACGCCTTCCACCAGGCAAAAGCACCCAGTTATCATGCGTGTTCTTTCTTGCTAGTGCCATAGTTACCACTGAGCATCTCTTGAATCTTGCCATAAATGCAAGTAGCATGAGTGAAGCATTGACAAACCTAGCAGAATCCTTTTCATCATACATGTTGTGAAGTCCATTAAAAGAGTCAATAATTACCAAGAGTCTCTCTTGGCACATTTTCTCTATAACGCTACAAAGTATTTCTTTCCAGTCTTTTCTCTGAGGACAAAACACATGCACATCATCTCTCTTTTGAAGCATACCTGATTCCACATACCCACTATACAAAAGGTCAAAGTCTAAAATTACAGCAGGGGAGTGTGTCGAGTCTAGGAGCATGTTTACCAACTCTGCCTTGTGGAATGGTCTTGATGATAAGATTATGCTTGGGCCGCGTTCTGTAGGATTACTAATCTGCTTTAGAACATCTATTATGGTCTGATCAGGATTTTTATCCAACAGTATAATGAACCCTTGCAGATATAATAATGAATTTAGCAAATGACATATCCTGCGACTTTGCCACAGGCGGCAAGATTTACCTCAATAACGCGTCTGTCTCTATAATGCCCTTACAAAGCATAGAGGCCATGAAAGAGTTTCTCAAATTATATAATGAGATGGGCCCGGATTCCATTTCCTCTGAGCCGTTTGTGTTAGAAAAGCTAAAAAATGCTAGGAGAGCTGTTGCAAAAATCATCAACTGTCAAGAGCAAGAAATTGTGCTCACCCAAAGTACTACAGATGGAATAAATTATGTGGCAAATGGACTCTCATTCCCAGAAGGCTCCAATATTATAATTCGCGGTGGAGCTCATGAACATCATGCAAACTATTACCCATGGCTGAGGTTGCAAAATAAAACCAAAGTAAATAGTATGAAAATTGATGCTGATGGTTTTTTTGATTTTGAAGAGCTTGGCTCACATTTAGATGGGAATACAAAACTTGTAGCACTGAGCCATGCTTTGTATAATACTGGTGCAATACTTCCGATAGAAAAAGTTGGAAAGATGCTTGGCGGGGCATCATTTTTTGTAGATGGTGCGCAGACAGTTGGGTGTGTTGCAGATGTAGATGTGACAAAAATCAACTGTGACTTTATGTCATTTAACGGATCAAAGTGGCTCTGCGGTCCGATGGGAACAGGCCTATTTTATTGTAGAAAGGATGCGGCAAATCTTTTAGAGCCCATATCAATAGGTGGTGAGTCAGCAATGATATATGATAATACCAAGCTAGCCTTTAAGGACATACCAGAAAGGTTTCAGACTGGATTTCGAAACTATGCAGGAATGGTAGGCCTAGAGGCATCTGCAGAGTATATACTAAAATTTGGCTTGGAGAATATACGCAGGAAAAACCGGTACCTCTCAGAAATGCTCCGAGAGGGACTATCAAATATGAAAGGTGTGACGCTGTACGGCCCGCAGGATGCAGAGCAGAGAACTAGCATCATATCATTTAGTATAGATGGAATGGAATCTGAGGGTATAGTTGCAAAGCTGGAAAAAGCAGGCATCATACTAGCAGTAAGGGAGATTCTTGATAAAAAGATAGTGCGAGCATCACCGCACTTTTTCAATACAGACGATGAGATTGGTATTGTATTAAACGCGATAAAAAAATTATAGGTTAACTCTGTTCTTCTATTACTACCATTGTAAGGGTAGACTGGACCTTGTTTATTCGGCGGATCTTTTCTGTAATTATTGCTCGTATCTTTTCACCATCCTCTGAGGACAGTTTCAGGACAATATCATATACGCCATAGACACCCTGTATCTCATATGTAATGTCCTCACCTGAGAGAATATCTTTTACTTCATTGATGATTGACTGGTCTGTTCCAAGATCGGAATTTAGCAAAACGTATGCTGTATGCACATTGCCAATTCTCAACTGACTGTATTTAACCTTTTGATACGAGGTGGAACTAGTCTGAATCATTTTGTTTTTGGATGTATTTTACGTATCCTGTCTAAACTAGATTGACTCTACCTCACTAAGGATGCTATCTGATAAATGAAATATTTTGAGAGGTATGGGCAAGTCATGAAAATGATTTTCAAATTCTCAGGTCAAAGACCCAAGTTTTGGGTTAAAACAGAACCATCTAGAATCGTCACATATGCATAGGCATTAGTGCCTTCTACTTGAATCAAATATCCGCCTGCCATAATATCAAAGGAGTAATCCCCGTTTGCATCAGTGCTGGTTCTGCTGGTATCTGATAAATCAGTGAGATTTACTGCAATTACAGACCTGCCAGATACGCCTGATTCTCCTGCATCTAGTGTACCATTATCGTTTGAGTCAGTGTAAACTTTGCCAGATACGCCTGTTGTCTGCACGGGTTCCGGGTCCGGATCTGGTTGTGCCACTATTCCTGTTGCAACCTCTTCAATTCTGTCTGCTAGTGTCTGAATGCTAGTCTCTATGTTTGCTAGCATCCCTGTAAGGCCTGTAATGTCGGTTTGAATTGCAGTTGTCTTTGTCTCGATTGTGTCTGTCTTTGTTTCAAGAGCGGTTATTCTTGGTTCTAGTGTTGTATCAGGATCAGACTGTGTTGGTATGGTTGTTGCAATATCCTCAATTTTGTCTGTTAGGGTTTGTATGTTGGTCTCTATACCGCTTATCTTGTCTGAAAGTGTCGTGATGTTGGTTTCAATCGTACTTAGTTTTGTTTCAATTGTATCTGTCTTTGTCTCGATTGTGTCTGTCTTTGTTTCAAGAGCGGTTATTCTTGGTTCTAGTGTTGTGTTTAGTTCTGAACCTGTGCCTGTTGTGGTATCAGTCTCAAGTGTAGATACCCGTGTTGATATGCTTTCTATGCTGTCTGTATGACTTGTTAGTGTGGTCATAATATCAGTGACATTATTCTCAAGATTTGTTATGGTTGTTAATAATACTGATACATCTACTCCTGTATCATCTAAATCAGCAAAGTCTACACTTTCAATAATTACTTCACATGTATGCCTCGAATCTCTTGTATCTCCTATGTGTGTATCTTCGTATACTGTCTGGCCCGGCTGTATCTCAATAATGTAATAAGTCTCTATATCAACTATATTACCAGTAGTGTTTTTTAGTAAAAGTGTCAACGTCAAATCTGCTTCAAGTGTGGAATTATTTGTGACTGAAAATCCTAATTCATGCCAATCACCAAAACCTGTTGCTTCTGGCTTACATATTATAACATTCGTGTCAAACAAATCTGCCTGTTGTTGTGAATGAGCATGTTGCAGAATATCGACACTAAGATAATCCGTGCTTGAATTGTTATTGTATGTATCCACAGCATGAAAACCAAACCCCATCACAACCATCAAAACCAAGCCACATAATGCGATTTCTAGTGTCTTGGCTCGTCTATACATTGCAAGGTATAACTGGGTTTTACCTTATTTAAGTTATACCTAGTCATACTTTTTTTGTGAAGGTAAAAACTGCCGTCTCCATAGATAACGACCTCCTAAGATGGATAGAAAGCGAGGTCAAGAGTGGCAGGTTTGCAAGCAAAAGCCACGGCCTGAACTACTGTGTAAAGATAGTCCGTGATCGTAAGATTGTTTGAATACGGCATTATGTCATGACTGCACATTGTAGTTTGTAATCAAGCTTGGAATGCATCTACGGTATTCAACTTTCCAAAAGTTTCTTTTGCCTTGCAAATTCTTCTGCACAGATTTCATCCATTACAAGACGCGCCTTCAGTCTAACTCAAGTTTGAACTGTTATCATTTAACATGTACCAAATGCTGACATCCCTGCAACTCAAATTCTTTATAGCCTGAATTAGAATATTCAAACTCAATTACACTGTGATATAATCAAAAACTGATAAACCACCACATCTGCACAGATATAATGAAACCCATTGACCTTACACTAACTGTTTCAGATGCGACCCCCATGTTCCCTGGCTCGCCGAAAAATCGATTCATTCCATGGTCAACTCTAAAAAATGATGGCTACAATCTTGAACTGCTACTTTTAAGCTCACATACTGGAACGCACATGGATGCCCCGTTCCATTTTGTTGACGGCGGGGCAAAAATTCACGAGATATCTGTGGAGAGACTTGTGAGTAGCGGGATGCTAGTTATGCTCAAAAAGGACAGAAACGAGTCCATCACAAAAAAAGACCTAGAATCATTTGAATCTACAAATGGTCAGATTCCCAAGGGCGCATCAATATTTTTCCACACAGGATGGCAGAAATTCCTAAAAGAAGATAATTATTTTACAGAAAATCCAGGCCTCTCAGAATCTGCTGCTACATATCTAGTTTCAAGAGGAATCAATATGGTGGGAATAGATTCGCCTAGTATAGATGCAGGTGCAGACAAAAAGTTTCCAGCACACAATATTCTTGCCGAGGGCAACATCCTGATAGTAGAGAATCTTGCAAACTTGGAGGAGATTTCTAAAAATCCGTTCCAGTTTGCCATTTTGCCGCTAAAGCTAAGAGATGCGACCGGTTCTCCAGTAAGGGCAGTTGCATTTTAGCGTATTATGTGAAACCGATTTTTCCTATAATTTTTTGAGAGGCTACCTGTTATTGGGATTTTTTCCCCACAGGCGCGACATTGATTATCTTTGTCAAGATTCCACTCCTCAATATCAAAGCCAAGCCTCCTGACTGCAATTCCATTGCACCCTGGACAGTAGGTATGCTCAAGTGGATGGCCAGGCACATTTCCTATGTAAGCATATTTCAGGCCGACTCTTTTGGCTATCTCGTGGTGTTTTTCTAGCGTCTCAACTGGTGTAGGACCAAACTCCATCATTTTATAGTCAGGATGAAATCGCAAAAAGTGAATCGGCATGTCCGGGCCAAACTCATCATATACGAATCTACACAACATTTCAGCATACTCCAAAGAATCGCCCACACGGGGAACAATAAGATCAGTTATCTCTACATGGATTTTTGTGCTGTCGCGGATGTTGCGTAGCGTCTCAAATATTGGCTCGGGGTCTGGCACACCAATATACCTCCGAGTAAACTTTGGCTCAGCACTTCCCTTAAAGTCAACTGTAATGGAATCTAAAAACTCATCCATCATACCTACTGACTCTGGCGTGTCATACCCGTTAGAGACAAACACGTTATACAGGCCTCTTGCATGCGCCTCAATGCCACAATCTCTTGCAAACTCGATGAATATTGACGGTTCGTTGT
>JAPOPJ010000156.1 GCA_026712925.1 Nitrososphaerota archaeon | reverse complement strand
TAGTACATCATGAGCTTCGGCTGACTGCATAAACTGTGTCACCTCTGCAAATGCGATAATCAAAATACCTACCTTGTCAGCACCATACTGATCCACATATCCGCGGACTTGATCAGCCAATAAAGATGATGATGCAGAAAACTCTGGAGTTTCTGGATTATACCTAATTCCTTCGCCTACCACTCCCTCAAAAGAGTTCTCAGTTGCCTCCTTTAGGCCATCACCCCATGTGTCGCCTCTCCATACTGGAACCAATACCTCCATTCCGCGTGATGCCATAAGATTTGCTATAGCCGGACCTTGATTATTATCATCAGGTACGGTTCTGAAAATGTTATCACCTGGGAGTGCAAGTGATGGAGCCGTACTACCAAAACTAATCACCATCATGTCATTTGCTGCTGTATATCCGGATATATTTCTCAAGTTAGAACTTGTTGCTGGACCAATCACAATTTTTGCATTCTTTGCATGCATTGCAGTGACTTTATCTAGTGCTGCAACAGGGTTTGTTTGAGAGTCTTCAATTACTCCAGAAATGCTCCAACTGCTACCCTTATCTGCTAAATATTCGTTAAAGTCAGCAATTGCAAGTTCTGCCGCTATCCTATCTTCCTCACCTTGACTTGCAAGATCACCTGTTAGTGGTACTAGTACACCTACATTCACATTACCTTCAATTCCAGCACTAGCAGCTGCTTCCTGTACTACAATCAGCCCCGTCATCCAAGGATGAACTAAGCAAAAGTGTGGAATTTCACCTACCATATCTGCTGTATATTCATAAGAAGAACCTATTATTGCTAGGCCACTGTCAAACTCGCCACTTGGGCCGGCTGCGGCTGTGCCAGCTGTAAATGTGTGTGCTACATTGTCAGTGTTTTGGAATATTACTTTCCCACCAACATCAACTGTTGCAACCATAGGATTGTAGCATCCCCCCTCATCTTGGCATCCTGAAAAGCCAGAGCCCTGAACCGGTTCAATTATGACTTCTGAATGATCTGCAAATGCAACTGGTGATGTTGCAACTAGTCCTGCCACAAGAGCGAATAATATAAAGAATGATCCTATTGTAATTGTTTTCATCCATTTGTTCAATCATTTAGACATATAAAAACTTCACTAGGATCTACGTATTTCGCAGTGTCATTACCACATACGCACACCCCTCCGATCTAGATAGAATCATAGTGCCAAATCATAGTGCCAAATCTACCAGACCAAATCATAGTGCCAGCCCATAGTATGTTGCAGGCATGAGACTACAAAAAATGTTCGCATGTGATGTAAGATTTGGTCTTTTTTGCATGATGCTAAAACTAGATAAACGAATTTGAACACATGTACACCACCCTTCCGTAGTTATCCCGATGGAACGATCCCTTACGGCTATTGATCGAAACGATCTATAATTTGCGCCTATCTGTAAACCCACAAAGCTACCGATGTTTAAACCGGTATAACGTTAGTGCACCAAATATCGGTATCCCAACATACATTCCAATATTTAGCAGGATTAGTGAAATGCCATAACCGAGTATATCATATTCAGAATCAATCTCTACATATTCTAGTAGCGACAGTGATGTCAACATTGGTACTAGTGATACCTTCACAGCATCTCTAAAGACAGGCTGTTCTCTTTCAAAGTCTGCAACTACAGGCGAGAATGAATAATAGACTTGGTTGAACATATTCATAAATGCAGTTCCAGATTCTGTAGATAGTACCGTGCCATCTCTGAGCTCTCTTAGCTGTTGCACTTGCGGGGCAAGCTCAGAGCCATATGCGGCAGTTGCAATCAGACATCCTCCACCGTTATCAGGAATAGGAGTTGGCTCTTGCACATCACCCACAGGAATGGTAAATGAAGCTGCCTCTACAGGCAACATCTGGAACAAGATACCCTCAACTTCAACATACACATCATACATGCCCTCATCGGCAAACGCCACTGGTATTTTTACCGTGCCTTCTGTCGTATGTATCAAGGATGTTGGTCCAAAGACATTTTGTTCACCCTTTGAAACTGTCACTCTATAGTCAATGTGTATCTGTGTCTCCTGCGTCTGTGGATTGATAAAGTCTATCGTTATCTTAGTCTCCTCGCCAGGCATTATATCATTATATGAAATCTCAACGTCAAGTGTACCCTGCTCGGTAGGCAGTATTTGCGAGTTTGTTTGGGAGAATGCAGGAGTAGCTAGCAACGGTATCATTAGCGGCACTAGCAACATGGCCAGCAAAAGCTTCATGGTCTGAATCTGCACCCCGTAAATAAAAATCGCACTAATCCAGACTAAACCTGCATATTACACTTGGATATCGCACTCGTGCATTATTTAAATAAGGAAATGCCTAAATTAGTTCATGCTAACCAACCTCGCACTACTAGTTGTCGTGGCTGGTATCTTTACAATTTTTGTCGCAGTTCCTAATGTATATGGCCATGGCCTAGGAGGAGACCAAGCAGAGCCACTGACATTTGGAGACATGGAGGTAACTGTACGAACCGAAGTGACACCATCTGACATTACAATTGGTGACATAGATGACATCAATCTAAGTGTCCGTTTCTTTGACACATTAACAGATACAACGCTAGAAAAGGTAACCTACAGAGTTGAAGTGTGGCAGAGTGGTGAGCTCTTGGCAAGAAACCTCTTTTACGATCTTGACGGTACGCTAGATGTGGAGATCAGGCCGAGCCCATCATGCTCAGAGGCAATGCTAGTCAAGTGTACCACATATGGCGGCTCTGAACACGTAAGCGCACCGGGTGCCTTGTTTGTACAAGGTGAGGGAAAGCCCACCATAACCGGTCCGCTATTTGTCAAAGGTGGCCTGTATAATGTCCGAGTGGATATAGAAGGTGCTACCAGCCCAAAGACATTACTTGCAAACCTGCTAAGCTATGATACATTCATCAGCGTTGCACAAGAACAAAATTTCCTATTCAAGACAGCAAATGCCGAAGAAGTGCCGGTAATTGTCAAGACATACTATGATGATGTGGACAACTTTCACTTTGACACTACAGACAATTCCATTTCATTTGACATGCCGTTTGACTGGACTCCAGACTATGTGGACCTAGTAGAGGTAGTACATGAAGAAGTCAGGGTTCCAAAATCATTTACCCCGTACGCTGAGGGAAAACAGTTCAAGGGGTATGTCAACGGTGTTGAGATTGACCAGCGAGCATTACTCAATGATCCATACTCTTATGATGATACAAACGTGGTTCACTTTCTCATAACTAAAAACACTTTAGAAATGATAAACGAAACACTAGGAGAAGAAAACCATTCAAACCCGAAAATGGATCTAAAGCTAGTCCCACTTAGCGACATCGCAAAAAACTCTGCCGAGTTTTACCTAGTAGATAAAGAAACCTTTGAGCAAGCACCTACTACAGTGAATATATCATGGGATGGTAGCTATGGTGCAGGTAGCCAGATTCCCTTTGAGATAGCATTCTTTAATGAAGACGAAAAACTCATACAAGACATCAGATATGCTGCAATTCTAATTGACAAAGACAACCAAGAGATTAAAAGATTCACAGGTAGTGATACAGTACTACCCGGCATTCACGCCCCAGAGGGAATAGACGTTCTAAAAATGCACATCCCATCTCAGGGCCAGTACAGAATTGACGTTATAGTGTATGGTACAGGACTAGACTATGCAGAAAAATACTCTGGAATAGGCTCTACGCTTGTAGAGATTGGACCAGATCTCCAAGATAGTATGGTATCTAGTGAAATACCAAGCTGGATTAAAACCAATGCGGAATGGTGGGTAAGTGGAGATATAGATGATGACTCGTTTGTGCAGGGAATACAGTATTTGATAAAAGAAGATATTATAACAATTCCAAATACCACACAGGATAAAATAGCAGAATCTAATGAAATACCAGGCTGGATTAAAACCAATGCGGAATGGTGGGTAAGTGGAGATATAGATGATGACTCGTTTGTGCAGGGAATACAGTATTTGATAAAAGAAGGCATTCTGAGGCTTGATTCATAGATAAGCAGATTATACAGTATGATGATATGATATGGTGATATGGTGATATGATATAATGAAGGACATTAATGATATAATGCCAAAGGTTCCAAACATGCGGTGGGGCGCTCTCATGAATAAAGCTCCGACCAACAAAAAAATTTATGAGATGGACAAAATCTTCCCGGCAAATGGAAAATGGCACACTGTCTTTGAGGAGAAGGATAACGTCACAATCGACGGGAAACAGGTTTGGAAGAAGGAACCCCAAAAGTGGACATGAGGCCGTGTTGAGGGGGTCTGTCCCCATAGTGCTAGCATGTATGCTAGTATGTATGCTAACATGTATGCTAGTAATCTCTACAAATATTGCATACGGACACGGTGGGAGTAGTGAGATATTTCCCCCATCGGACCTAGACGGCAAAAGTGTCACGCTAGAAGCATCATCTTCTCAAAATGATCCCAACTCTAATAATGATAGACAGATCTCAATTTCATTTCTTGACTTTGACTCCAAGATAACTTTGCGGGACGTGACTTTTCACATAAGTGCACATCGCGGAGAACAATTCCTTTTTGAGGATGAATTTAGGGCAGACAATGGTTTTCTTGTCTTTAACTTTGTCTCCAAAGATGGACCAGTCACAGTTGTAGAGGAGGAAGGCGGGGATCTTTTTGGTTCGCTACTTGGCCTAGATAGCAGAAAGATTCACGTAAATGGTCCAAAGCTAAGCGAAGGTGGCCTGTATAGATTTGACGTGTCTATTCTGACAGCAGACGGATACTCTAAGATATTAAAAGAACCACTTCGGTATAACGTAGGAATCTCCATACCCCAGACAACAAAACACGACATAACACACCCAGACTATGGCATACAAACCATACAGACAATAACATACTATGACGAGCTATCAGAATTTGAATATGATGTATCATCTAGGGAGATATCATTTTCAATGCCGTTTGAGTGGACCAAAGAGAACATAGAACTAACTTCAGTGGTGCATCAAGAGTTTGTCATTCCAAAGACATTTGGAGATATGATGGTATCTGGCTTTTCCATGCATGTAAATGGCATAAAACTATCAGACAATATCATCACAATAGATGACTATCTACCTGACATCCGCACGGTCCACTTTATTATAAATCAGAAGGAACTGCAGAGGCTTTACGAAAAAGGTGACATGCAGGGGATGGACTTTGTAGTAAGTCCGTTAGATGATAATACACAGCTAGGCGATATAACACTCAACGGACAATTCAGAGTACTAGTTTCTTGGGAGCCAGAAAGACTAGAGCCTAATTCTGAGGTTATAGTCACATTTGACATAACAGACGTATTTCTAAAAAATAAGCCGATAGCAGTCAGCTATGATTTCTCTGTAACATATAATGATGGAATTATCTTCAGACAAGACGGCTTTAGCACAGATTCTAAAGAATTACACAATATAGCACGATTTATGATTCCCCGCGATGTAAATGGTATAATTTATCTAAACTTTGAGAATTTGGATGGGAATCAGCGTGCTTTTGTCTCTTTTCCAGTTGTAGTGAAAAGTTTGATTCCTGATATAGTAATGCTTCCATCATGGATAAGGGATTCAGCTGGCTGGTGGGCAGATGGTACGATAAATGATGAGACCTTCCTGCAGGGAATAAAATTTCTCATTGAAAATGACATTATAGTAGTTCCTGCAATACCACAAGAACCACAGGAACCCCAAGATATGCAAGAGATCCCATCATGGATAAGGGATTCAGCTGGCTGGTGGGCAGATGGTATGATAAATGACGAGACCTTTGTGGGCGGCCTACAGTTTCTAATTGAGAATGGAATCTTGCAGGTATAGTTTGTGGTATTCCAGAGAATGCGGATATATGATACATGAAAACATGTTACAGTATGTAGTTTGTCAGGAATGCAATTAGATAGTGATGTTGCATACATTCCATATACTCTAGTGGGCACAGCACCTCTTATCTTACCCGGATTATTCCATCTTGTACTAGAAACTTGATTCCCTCAATGAACTCGTCATCAGATATTTTGCCACTAGCCCACCAACCAGCATTTGTCTTTATCCATGATGGGATTTTATCTGACGTGTGAGCAGTCTTTGCGTGTAGGTTTGGTACAGATATTATCTCTTGTTCCACCAAATATTGAACCCCGTTTACAAATGACCTGTCATTTATGAGACCTTCATGCCACCATTTGGCATTGTTTTTCAGCCACATGGGAATGTCATATATCTCTACAGGAATTACAGGTTTGGTGGTAAATTCATCACCCACCCAGTAATTGACAGGTTGATGGTTGACAGTTCTATTTCTATACACGACCTCGATAGAATACATTCCTTTTTGGGAGTCAGTATCAAACATTATGGGAAATTGGAACTCCCCGGCTGATGTCAAATAGTGTATAGTGACCTCAGTTGTAAGATCTGGCTTTACTGTAACCAAATTGACCGGGACACCAGACAATATAATATCATATTTTAGTTTTCCAGAAATTGTCAGCATACCGGGCTCGTATTTTTTTACGATAATTCTTTCTGGAGATACCGTGAGTGATTCTAATGCATCAATGGATGTTAAATTGAGTTGTGACTTTTCACTTTCCTTTGTATGTTCACCTACAAACCCGCCATTGCCATAAATTTCCTTGAGCTTGTCAAGGTCTACTTGGGTTATGTACGTCAGCCCAGGGTTTACATGAATATTTGGAATCATTATAGATGGAGGTGATTCTGAGACGAGCCATTTTGCCATTACTGGATAATCATCTGTAGTGAAATGGCCCAATCCCAAAGAGTGGCCTATTTCGTGCAGTAAAACGTCGTGAAATTCATCTGGATCAACTCCATAATACCTTATGACTATCTCTTGATTTGCAATGTCGGCATATCCCATTACAACCCCGATTGGGAAAAATGATGAAATCTCGCGCTCAAATGATATAGTCCAGTCGCATTTTTGGAGTTGTGCGGATTTGATGTTATCCAAAGAAGTGCCAATCATCTGCCACTTGTGAGGGTGTGTGAAGGACTCCCTCATGGTATTACTCCACTCTGCCACTGCATTGTGTGCCATTTGGACCATCCATTCTTTCTGACCTTTTTTGAGATCGTCATCAGATGGTTTTACGATGCAATAGTTGGGAATTTTTGTATGCTTGTAGTCTAGGACGGGGTAAAGCACTTCATATGCAAGAGACTGTACTGGATTGAACAAAACCATAACTGACAATAATATCACAACACATGCTGTTTTTTTCAAATCCCAGTATTTTGGAATTGTACCATTCTCCACGTATGTATGGGTATGTGCTACATAATATGTGGTGTTGTAGTGATTGTAGTTGTAATAGTTGTGATTGTAGTTGTGTGGTTTGTGTAGACAGGATTCAATAGATAGGTTGTTTGTAACTGCTCACATTATACTCCTGCAAACATAAAAACAGTGTGGCATTCTTCTTCTGTGCAAACTATTATGAGGCGTGAACAGATACGGTTGTTTTATACATCTTTGAGAGCAGTGTGGCAAAAAGCACACACCTAGGATATGATGAAGAGAAAATCAGCTTAAAGCTGTGAAAAAATTTACTCTTATCTTGTAATAGGCAGTTTACCAAGTATGGCCATGTCATCAATCAAGGCATACGATGTCAAGGCACGCAAGAATGTGTCAATGATAAACCCACAGCCATATCAGATGAAGAACGGCACGTGGGCACTAAAGGGAACTAGCTCCGAGACAGGAATCAGTTTGTTCAGGATTGTTGGAAAAAACAAGCCCGAGACTACTAGGTCAAAACTTGACATGTTCAAGAAATTCTTTACCGGTAGGAACTGCGAATGCGGGAAGGGATGCTAGTTTTATTTTTTCTATACATACAGAATCATCAGGATTAAGATGGAATGGTAGATTTGTGCGTATCTGATGCTACACTGTTATACATGGACGTGGCGTTATGATATGACATTGATTGGCCGTTTGTAATCTCAACAGTAAGGACGTGGTGTTGTAAAGATATGGCTCTATGAAGTGTGGTGTTATGGGGGGAACTGGGACATCTATGAGGGGTAATTCTTCTTGGGACAAGTCGAGGAGTGATGTTGAGGTATTTTGTATGATGGTTTTCCACTTGTTATTGCCTTCAATTCTAATTCCAGCTCTATCTGCTTGAGCATCTCCGTCTAGACTTTGATGTGGTCTTATGAAATTGTGATGAATCTGCATACCTTTCAAGACTGAAGAATCATCTTTTTTGATTTCTCTGACGACTTTTTCACGAGATCTTACCTGTTACCGTTAAAGGATTCCATCTGATTATTATGATGTATGCAATCAAAGGCTAGGCCACTTGGTGTGAGGGTGACAAGACTAATGAGGAAAATTGACAATTATTATGTAAGTGGGATAATAGAATGAAATCAGATAAATGACCACCCCTCAACACTTTCCAACATCACCCCTCGACTTGTCCTAAGAAGAATTACCCCTCATAGATGTTCCAGTTCCTACCTAAGGGCGAATATAAATACTAAATTTGTGAAGAAGAGAAATGCCAATTATGTATGTAGATGACTCTGTTCTCCAAACAATACAGATCAAACAAGTTATTTTGTCTTATCTGGTGTCATAGTACATGATGATAAGATCAAAGATCTGCAAAAAGCTGTATGTGATTACAAACATGCAAACTTTGTAAACGAATATGTTGACGCTGAAATCCATTCACATAACATTCATAAATCCACAGGAGATTTTTTGAAGATCAATCATAACACAAAGATCAAGATGTTGGATGATTTGTATAACATGATAAAAGATATCGATTGTGTTGGAATATCAATTTTGATAAACAAGAATGGTTTATGGAGAAAGCATCCAACATGGAAAGTCTTTAACACAGCATGGATATTTCTTATAGATAGATACAACAGTTTTTTGAAAGAAAGTGACTTGAAAATTGGTCATATACGTGTTGATAAAAGCTCAAACAAAAATCATGAGGAGATAACTAAAATTTTTTACGGATTGATAGACCATGGAACACGCTTCCAAACAATTGATCGACTATCATATCCCAAATTTGTTAACTCATCTGGAGTAGATGGAATACAAATTGCGGATGCGTTTGCATACTGTACTTTTCAGCACAAAATGAAATGGAAACAATTTGACAGGTATTGGAATATTGTTTATAGTAAATTAAGAAAACATCAGTTCCAAATATCGGATTTTGGCTACATTGAATATCCAAAATAAATGTCAGAATGTGTAGCAAGGAACCCCCCACTAGCACATTCCAGATAATGCTCCGCATTATCCTTAGACATTACTTAATGGATTTATTTGATAATTAAAAGTTTCGTGACCTGGGTTCTTCCCCAAATTCGGAGCTTGGATGGTCCAAAGATATCAAAGATTTTACCGTATCTGCAATACCAAAAATACAAGGATGGCTAGTTACTGCTACGCACCAAAACCCATTTTGAAGATGCTAAATAATCCAAAAACACCTTAAATTTGTCATCCGAGACGGACATATCTAGAACAAGTGTTCAAAATAGCAAAAGCTCCGAATTTGGTGAAGAACCGTCAGTGCGGTTGCATTATTACTGTGTGCAGATATGGCACGTTTTAGGATCAAGATATTAATTTGAATACACATCTGATATAGCAGATGTCCTTTGAGATAATATGGCACAAGAATTTTTACGGAATTTCTTGGGCGTATGAGAAAGACAGATTGGTAGTCTCAATTGTATTTGAGGATAAAGACGAGGCAGTCAGGATTGCTGAAAAAGTCAAGCAGTGGAGTGAAAAATTCACCCGACTAACAATAATTGAAAAAGAAAATGGCGAATACTCTTTGTGCTCCTACCAAGACCCACAAATCTCCAAAACCAAGACAAACATAGGACTGTTCAGAACAGGTATGATTCAAGCAGGTGGCTATGAACAGGTAAAACCGCTAATATTAGAAAAGCCACCATTACTCCAGATAGCATTTGCCAAGGATGTACGGGACATGAAGACGTATGAGCAGATCTCCCCGCTCATAACCCTAAGAAAATGCAGAATAATATCAGAAAGTGACTTGAAAAAACAAGAGTTCTTTTATGAAAAGGCAGCAGAGGCAGACCATTCAGATATAGCTTGACTATATCATACCATCTAAAATGAATTTCAAACTGCCTTGTATGATACATTGTATGATACCTTGTGTGGTTGTTGTAAATGATATATCAGTTGCACATTTACATTATGGAATGTTATCAATCTTATTGTGAAGCGGATTCTTTCTGGAATGACTAGAACTATGGATGCAGTAAAACCTCCTAGAATGACTGCGCTAAGAGAACTTCACGAGGCAGAGACCGGACCATTTAGCATACTTGTCGGTACGATACTATCTGCAAGAACCAAAGATGAGAGCACAACCAAAGTAGTCAAGGCTCTCTTCTCAAAGTACAAGACAGCAAGAGAACTTGCCAATGCAAAGATAAAGGACGTTGAAAAGATAATACGACCAATCGGATTCTACCACGTCAAATCAAGGCGCATCATAGAGGTTGCAAAAATAATTGACTCACAGTATGGAGGAAAAGTGCCTGATGATCTTGAAAAACTTGTAGAGCTTCCAGGTGTGGGAAGAAAGACTGCAAACTGTGTCTTGGTATATGCTTTTGACAAACCCGCCATCCCAGTAGATATTCATGTACACAGAATTTCAAACAGACTGGGGCTTGTAAGTACCAAGAATCCCGAAGAGACCGAAGTTGCGCTGATGAAAAAGATTCCAAAAAAATACTGGATTACAATTAATGACACGTTTGTCATGTATGGTCAAAATATTTGCAAACCTATTTCACCCATGTGCCATGTATGCCAGATTAGAAAAAACTGCAAACACTATACTACAGAAAATACTGCATGATGTATCTTAGTTTGGTAGTATACTCCCTACAATGCTTTGACTAATCCCTAGATATGGTGAGCAAATGTTATACTAGCGCCTCTTAGTCAAGTAAAGTGTCCCCACAATTACCCCTATACCTGCTGCTATATAGAATGGTAGTAGTACAAATGGGTTCTTTGCAGGATCACCTGAGAGAAACTCTAAAATAAAAATGCCAGAGCTTGCAGCTGGCGGGTCAGTAGTGCTCTCCATCCCATGTACAGAGTATGAGCCTATCGCAAACACTCCTATGTCTAAATTAGACACTACAATACGTGCCCCATTATTTATGGTAAGCCCGGCACGGTCAGTATATGATATGATTGACTTTGCAGTCGGGGGCCAGCCACGTTCCAAGTCGCGATGAACCACAATATACCCCTCCTTTAGAGTCTGCACTGCTACCCAGTACTTGTAGTCAGGCTGGGCTCCCATTCCAACCTCAATGAATCTTTCTGGATCCTCCACATCATACAGACGAAGTACCGCATTGCCATTAGGATTACCATAAAGCAAGTTATTATCAATAGTGACTTGCCAACTTACAGCATGAACCGTCTCTAGAATAACTTGTTGCGCCTCCCTCTGAACTTTGTTGAACTCGCCAGATGGCACTTCGATGGTATCAATGGTTAGAGATGGGTTTGTATATTCTTGGGCAAATGCAGGGGCAAAAAGAAAGAGAAATACCAGTCCAACTATATACTTCACAAGCTAGGTTATACTCGTATGAATAAATATCTAAAGTATCATGCTATTCCACAAACGGGTTTGGATAGTCTAGTATTACACGAGATATCTCTGGTCTTAGGATGTACTGAGATGGGGCCTGTCCGGCTTGAATCATTTCTCGCAGTTTTGTCCCGCTAATCTGTTCCTTGGAGTCATCTCCGTGCGGGCATGCCTTGTGGGTTGTATATGTAAGGCATTTTTTACAGTAAAAGAATGCAGGGAAAAAGACTGGTGCTATCTCTAGTTCTGGATAGTTGGAAAATATCTCTTGTGCTGCAAATGGATCATAAAACTTGCCGACTCCTGCATGATCTCGGCCGATAATAATGTGGGTGCAACCATAATTCTGTCGCATGATTGCATGGTGTATGGCCTCTTTGGGTCCGGCATACTTCATCTCAGTGTGTAGTGTACCAAGCATACACCTGTTCTGCGGATAGTATAGTGAGATCATCGTCTCATAACACTTTACAATCAGCCCATCAGCAAAGTCGCCTGATTTTTTTTTGCCTATTATAGGATTGACAAAGACACCATCCCTTGTTGTAATTGATGTCTTTTGCAACATCTCATGTGCTACGTGTGGTGGATTTCTTGTCTGAAATGCTACTATAGTCTTCCATCCAGCATCAGAAAATGCCTTGCGTGTCTGCTCTGGCACAAGTCTGTGGTTTCTGATTTCAGTTTTTGCTGGTCTTTGTATGTAGTCTATTTTTCCTCCTACAAGTGAGTCCTTCATTGACATTGTCTTTGCTACACCGGGGTGCGACTGATCATCAGTGCCATATACTCCGCGGGCCGTCTCTGCTCTGTCAAATGAAAAGACCTCTTCTACATGCATTATGGCAACACCAACTCCCTGAGGGTTTTGTAGTAATACATCACCAGCATCTTTCATTTTAGCTGCCACAGATGCCTCAACATCTAGAACAGTCGGAATAGTCCACGCTAGTCCGTTTGCAAGTCTGCCTTTTGATACTACAGATTCAAAGTCTTGTTGTCCCAAAAATCCTTCTAGCGGACTGAATATTCCGTCTGCAATATTTTCAACATCATTTGCCAAGTCTTCTGTAATAGGTACTGAAAAGAGTCCAGATGGGTCTGTTTTAGATGTCCTATCTACCAGTGTTCCGCCGTGCGGTTTTGGACTTCCAGCCATATCATATCTCACGCTTATGGTCTATATGAAGGCCACATTCTTTGTGCTCTCCTTGCTCCCACCACCAACGACCAGCTCGCACATCCTCGCCAGGCTTTACTGGTCTGGTACAAGGCGCGCATCCAATGCTTGGGTATCCCTTATCTAATAATCTGTTGTATGGGAGATTGTACTTTTTTATATAATCCTGAACCTGCTGATACGTCCAGTCAATAATTGGGTTAATTTTTAAAATTCCACCGTGTTGGCAATCAAGTTGGAATATTTTGGCATTGTGCCGCGTCCCGGCCTGATCACGTCGTAAGCCGGTAATCCAACCATCAAGTGTACCAAGCATGCGACCTATAGGGTGAACCTTGCGTATCTCACAACACAGCTTTCTGTTCTCCACGCTGTCATAAAATAGATTCACGCCATTGTTTCTTACCATCTCTTCGACTTCAGTCGCATCAGGAAACAAGACCTCGATTGTAATGTTGTATTTCTTTCTAGCAGCATCCATTGCATCATACGTCTCCTGCGGAAGCCTACCAGTATCTAGTGTAAAGAATCTAAAATCAGGATTAATGTTATACATCATATCCATTATAACAGCATCTTCTGCACCAAAGCTAGATGCCTTGGCTACTTTGGGATGAAGTTTTTCTGAAGTCCAGCGCAATGCCTCCTCTGCGCTTGTAATCTCAGAGTTGAGTTTGTCTATCTCTTCTTGGTCAAATCTCATCGACATGTATTTGATCTGCTAGTTTTATATTGATTGCCCAAAATGGTCTTGTCCCATTGTTCATGTGTCATGTATGGGTATAGTCATGTATGAATAATCATGTGTGGAGGTATAATACACCTGATATGACAATACGCAAAACCAGAATCTCCGATATCAAATTCTGCATAATGATATAGAGATGTGATTTACACGGCTTGTGAAATCCCATCCTCATACCGTTCTAGATGCTTGTGTGGTATCATGTGTGGTATATGGCGATATGCAGATTTTACACGATATTACTTGCATGGTATCTGCTCACGTTCCAAGATAGCTTGTGTATGGAGGGAACGAATGCATGCAGATTTTGTGTTTGCAGAAGTATGGATGTGAATAGTTACCAAAATAGTAGTGGAGTCACGATAAAAAATTATGGTAACAGATTGACTAAAGTCGTGTGCGGGAATAGTACTGAAATCACACACAAAACCCGAATCTAGGCACGAATATATAGAAATTCGAGAGCTGTTACAGAATTTGAACAAAAATGAGTGATTCCAAAGTTTTTTAAAGTATGCATCATTTCGTCAAGTATGCAGTTAG
>JAPOPJ010000131.1 GCA_026712925.1 Nitrososphaerota archaeon | reverse complement strand
GTCATCAAAAAACTAGATGATTCATGGGTGTTTATACCCATGTGAGCAATGTAACGTGCATAATAACAGATTTTGGGGCTAAATCACATGAACAAACACACCATGTTTTGACTAATTCTATAAACAAAGTAAGAGGCAATAGTGCCAAGCCAATTCTAAATATGTGGATAGCCATAGTCAAACGAGTTGCTTTACGTTCGGCTTCATCCTCTGCATTCTTCAAAGATTTTACATATTCATCTATTATTGCTTTATAGTAATCATCTTTAGTAGCTTCAGTCCAGCTTTCGATGACATCAAAATCTGTTTTTGAGTCTTTTGTCAATTTCGAACCTAGCAGTATAGTTTGTTGTAATTCGACGTTGTTTGACCGTGTACACATTATTACCGTAATTACCATCAAAACCTCACTTATCAGGAGGAGATTGAACCAATCACCTATTTGAAATTCTGCTGGTTTTATGAATAAACCATAAAATCCCATTATGAGTACTGCAATAATTCCAGATACCCTCATCAGATCTTTTGTCTTTTTTGTCAGGCTTTCTGATGCTCGCACCCTCCTTTCATATTCTAATCTTAATTCTTCAATAAACTCTACATTCAATGAACACTAGATCAATAACTCTTTTATAAGTATGGACATTACAAATAATGTGACCGAAGATTGTGACACTACTGATACGGATAAGCCTATACGCGTGAGTGGTAAACTCAAAAAGATGTTGAACGCAGGAGAAGAACACCCCACAGATTCTAGTGAAGAAGAGTGATTTTGGTAAACGAACCATATCTTCACAGTAGCTTCATTGAGGGATCACTTGTTATCGTCACAAAATTTAAAAACTAATCATACTTATGCTATGTGGAAATATGAGAAATGTTTTCATCAGTTTTGATGTAGATGATGTGGCTATGGTAAACTTGCTTAGAATACAGGCAAAAAGAGATAGATTTCAATTTGTGTTTAGAGATTATTCTGTGAAAGAGCCGTTTGAATATCGGTGGAAGCGTGAGGTCAAAAATCTGATATACTGGTCAAGTGCAGTAATAGTAGCGATCGGAAAAAATACCTACAAGAGCAAAGCAGTCAACTGGGAGATCAGCGAAGCCCACAGACAGGGTAAGCAAGTGATCGGGATAAGGCTTCATCGCTATGAAAATCACATGATTCCATATGCCATGAATAATGATGTAATAACCTATTGGAACACCTACGATATAGCTAATATTTTGGGAGAATGATGAATAAACGTATTTTTACCATCATACCCTTTGATAATAACTAGGCATATTCTTTGATAAATACGATAACCCCACTATATAACGACAGACAAGATTCACAAATAGATATACGAAAACCTAAAGTTACTCATAGAGATATGTAGTATGTGGCTGATCAACATGATGATAACTATATCCGTAAAGGCTCGTATAACGATTCCTTCACTACTGCTCTTATTGAACAGTATAAAATGTATGTTCAGACAGCAGACAATGTCAGCGCAAGAAGAATTGCCACTAGTCGCTATCTCTTGACGCTGAATGTCGCACTGATAGCTGTGTATGGGTTTCAATTATCAATTTCCAGCCAATGGTATTTTACGTTTCTTGTCCCTGTTACAGGGGTGATAGTATCGTTGCTTTGGTATATGATTATAAAGTCACATCATGACCTGAACAAAATAAAATTCAAATTAATCCACGAACTCGAAAAGAATCTACCTGCCGCTCTTTTCACACAAGAGTATATGGTAGGAGAAGGAAGCGATAAATCATACACCAAGGTAACAGACATAGAGAAATTGATTCCATTTCTGTTTATAGGCATTCATGTGATTCTATTCATTGCTATGATGTGGCATATGGGGATATACAGAATATTATAATTAATTCAGTACTTGCACAAATTCGGGGTTTTTAGTACTTCTGCATTCTAAATAGTGCCAAAACGATCAGATGCTATGATATAGCAAAATCTGTTCTGTAGGCACTATATAAGCAGGATTATTTCAATGATATAATCACAGATAATATCAGAGAATTAATTTAGTAAAGCCTTGAATTTGTGGGAGACACTTGAGATGTGCATAATTGAAGTATTTTGAGCACAAATATTAGTTGTTACTTCATGAACTCGAACAGTTACTATTTTCTATAAATTTAAAAATATATTCTGGACTCTTCTCATTTTTAATAACAAGTGTTGAACCTAGTTGTGCTTGCTCTTCAGAGCTTGCATTAAGAAGCCAATTGAGAATCAAAACAAATTCACGATAATCTACACTGTACAAAGATTCTAAATAGTTGGGATCTTCCAAATTAACGTCAATTTGTTTCATCTTTTTTAGTGTATTAATCACACCGCGAGTTCGTTCAATTTTAGGAGACACATCCTCGATAAGCATAGTATCTAATTTCTTCTTAAATCCAAAGTAATGTTTCGATTTAATGGTTATAACTCCATTTTTGAAAATTTTGTCATACGAGCTATTTATTTTTTGAATAACAAAAATTGCTTCCATTAAATAATTTCTTATTTCAGGTTGGTTCTGCCTTCCAATAGATTCAGTTTTATTATGAG
>JAPOPJ010000301.1 GCA_026712925.1 Nitrososphaerota archaeon | reverse complement strand
GATGTGAAACAATTTTTGCTTTCTCTTCATCAGTTAGGCTGTTAAAGTAATTTATTGCATCACGTATTTCAGGCTCATCAAATAATTCATCCCTACAATTCCAGCTTTATTTTGGAAAGAATGGTATCTAATTTGAAGTTGAAATCATTAAAAGATATATCAGGATACGTTTGCCCAGCATAACGTGAAATTTGTTTTGTTCTTGTTTTATCACTAGGCCAAAAACGATATTGCTTGTTGTAAACTTTTATTCTCATACTAGTTTTTCACCTTTTTGACTAAAAAACCCAACCACATATTCCATATTTTGAGACAAGTGTAATTGAGAAAAATATGAGAAGTTGTTAATTAGTAATAAACTTTGATTTTCCATCATTCAATTTTTGTCACTCTATCTAATATATTTTCTATAAACCTTTGGTTCTTCACCAAACTCGACGCTTAGATGCATAAAAGATGTCAAGAAGTTTACCATATCCATATCGCCAAACACAGTAAGAGTGACGATACTGCTACGCACCAAAACCCATTTTGAAGATGCTAAAGAATCCAAAACACATCAAATTTATCACCCGTGATGGATATGTCGAGGTCGGTGGATCAAATTAACAAAAGCTCCGAATTTGATTAAGAACCCAAGCCTCCAAAAGGCATAAGTTAAGAAGAGATGGAGGTAGATATACATGCAAGGTCCTAATGCGAACTACTTTTGGGATATCACACAACAAATTCACAATTTCAACATTTTAAATATGGAATAATGTAAAATTTGATATGCTGTATACTTCGTATGAAATGCAATATTATAGACACCCATTGCGATCCCACAACTTGAGAAAAACACAAGCAAAGACGACAATCTATCAGGATGAAATCGATGATGAACTTAAACACCGTCTAAATTTGTTGCTCTATAAAATTGAAAAAGAATTAGAAAGATAACTTTGTTTGAAAACGAAATTAAGATTTCCATTGAATATTTGGTATGTGTTCACGTCGTGCCTAGAAAAACAATGAACATACACAAAATGTATCAAATTCATTCCTGAATCAGAAAATTTTTCAAACCATGTGAACAGATACAATATTTGTAACTATTCACATCCATACTCATGTAAACACAAAAACAGTATACAGTTTCCAATCATGCTCAAACTATTGTGAGGCATGAATAGATACGATTTCCTCAATAGACGGTCTTCTCATGCAGACATGTTTGGCTGTCTTTGCAGGCATGGTAAAACTGTGGAGTAATTTTCTGATGCATATAATGTGGAACAGTATCAAAGTTGTATGTGATGGGCAAAATCTGATCTAGTCTGCTTGATTTTGCCTCAAGAGTTTAGTATTGTGAATATACTTAAGCAATATCCCTGTATATGGAATCCATCTGCTTTGCGACATTCTCAGGCATGTGTCTTTTGGGGAGTTTGTTGCTTGTCGTACCATCATAGCGTATTACCTTGAGACCTAAAGACATGGCCTCAAGTGCAGTCTTGCTGTCTGCTTGGTAAGTTCTACCAGTGCTTTTATCAAAATGTATGTCCGCATAGTACTCATAGTCTAACAGTATATGCGGCATATCTGCAAACGCCACACGACCTCCACTATTCCGCTCTGCTGCCCCGCCAAGTCTGCACTGAAAGTCCCAGTCCACATCACCATATCCATATTCATCTAGCACATTCTTTGTCCAGTCATTATCCTGTCCAGGCTTGAGGTTGCATCGCCCTCTGTTGTTACACGATATATCATCATGTCTAGCAAACAGCTTTGTATCTACCGGGTTGGGCACATATGTTAATTCCACATCAAGCTTGTACTGTAACAAATCTGGCGTTGATACCAGTATTCTATCAGCATACTTTTCAACATCTAACCGTATATCTTTAGGTGTTAGTCTTATGTCGCTACCATGATAATGAAATATCAGTTTTTTTTTCTGAAAAATCCGGGAAAATTTGTGAAACCAATAAAATAATTTTGGACCAGCATGTATGTGTACAATATCATACCTACGCGACTCAGCTAGTGCCCGAAGCCCAAAGCAACGACTCTTGAGTACAGGATAATTAACTACAGTGCAGACATCAGTATAACATGCGCATATATCGTATGGGTCCATGTATCCTGCCATGAGTACATGTGATTCATACTCTGAATATCTTGCCATAACTGATGGCCCGCCGCCCGTGTTCCACAAGTGTAATATTTTCATAATGATAACACCTGCACATACAACACATGACAAAACGAAGCCAACTGTATAATGATATGGTGCCGCAAATCTGCTAATGAAATAGTATAATGTCTTGGCTCTGCTAGTCTCTGCACCATTATCTCACTCTACCTATCAATTATTTATTTACTATACACTACATGGATACTTGAAAATCACTACTCACTTGGGAATTGTTATTCACTTGAGAATCACCATTCCCCTAAACGCCAGTCTTTTTATCTGCTGGGTCTTTGTAGTCTTTCCCCTCCTCTATTGACTTTAAGAAATTACGCGTCTTGTCAATTTCATCTTGCGTCGCCTTTCCAGTCTGGATGTCAATTAATAATCTGAACCACTTTGCCATGACTGGGTCTTGACTATGTAGCAGCTCTGTTTCTATCTTTACCTGCGTCTTGTGATGCCAGTAACCAATCAAGATGGCAGTAGGTATGTACAGTATGGTAAATACTATTACAAACATCCACAAGCTAGAAAATATCTCACTTAATGTCTCCACGCGCTCTACTAAAAGACGATATGAAATCAGTATGAAATTGGCAAATGACATTATAAAGATCAGATAGCCGCTGTGCCCAAACCTAAAATTTACCCATCGCCTACGAGCCCAGTTGCTAGATGTAGTCATACGATATGTCACTTTTGATTATTTTTTAAGAATCTTTTGATAAAATTCTACACATCTGTCAATATTTTTCTGCGTTTTGAGGACAAATCAAGATAGAGTCATACAGTGAGCCTAATTTAATAGACACAATATTATCACAAAACCAGTGAAGAAGAACGTTGTTGCCGGACTCGGTGAGATCGGTGGACCTATTCTAAAACTCATCTCTAGGCACTGCACTGCCGTAGGCTATGATACAAACTCAAAACTAAACTCCAGACTGCTTAAAAAATATGACAGTATGAAAACTAGCATCCTTCACATATGCATACCATCTACTGATATAGAACAAAATGTGCAAGCACTATTCAGGCAGTTCAAGCCAGAACTAATAACAATACACAGCACCATCCCGCCCGGCACTACATCAAAACTCCAAAAGAGACTACCTATCCCTGTCATGTATAGTCCAACAAGAGGCATACATGGTAGAATGTTAAAGGACCTACAAAGATATACAAAATACTTTGCGCTAGAAGCAGATGCCCCTAGACCAAGATGGGCGGCATCTACATTTAAAAAATTGATGGAACAATGTAGTGTAAAAACAAAAAAAATGTCAAAGCCAGTAACACTAGAGCTTGCAAAGCTAGTAGTAGATACAAGTTATTACGGTTGGCTTATCAGCTATGCACAGATAAGCAAGATGATTGCAAACAAGTATGATGCTAACTATGATGAAATGTGGGATTTTTCAGATGAAATCCACAAATACCTTGGAAACAGACCAAGGATGTTTCCCGGTGTGATAGGCGGTCACTGTATCCTGCAAAATCTAGAACTAATCGATGAAAAAAAACTCTACGAAATTAACAACATCAATGACATATTTACCAAAATGACACAACTTCACGAAAAGACACTGTCGGGCAAATAATCACTATTCACCTCATAGACAAACACACCTAGTACCGGTCCTGGTCCATCTCTAAAATATCCAGGAGATGCATGCACCAATCTAAATGGTTTGCTAGTGTCATCAGCAGGATACTTTACATCTTGAACATACACAGGAGTCAGTCCCGGAAGATATCCCCTTACTTGTAGATTGCTATCAAAGTGCACGTACCCCAAAGCCGAAAACGGAAACAATTTTCCCATTAGTGTCTCATTCCAAAAATAATCTGTAGCTGTCTCACCATCAGGGTATAGGTATTTTGGAAGTGGCTCTTCTGCTATTCTCACAAACCACAGCTTTTTTGACTCATCACCACCGCCATCTAATACGTAAAGTGGTACATCAGATTCTATGTCTAGCCGCTGGCCTGCCACAAATACGACAACATAGTCTGCACCCATATCCTGAAGCATTCTCCATGCTTCATCAGGCGTGCTTAGAAACATCTTTGCCAAGACTTTAATTTTATCTGAGTCAATTGTAGAATTATCTGCAAGCGTGGCCCGCTCTGATACAGTACTTATCCAGTATCCATAATCCCACCACGCAGCTATCACAGAATCCTCTGGAGTGTTATTCTTTATCCAGTCTAGTGATTCTAGCCAGTCATTTGTTCCAACAGAGTAAAACGTTCCCCCGTTTAAGATAGTAGATGGTGCTGAAGTTAGTGCTATCCAGTTTGCAGAAGCTGGCATTAAAAATGGAATTAATAATAATAGTATGATTCCTGTAAAAAATGCACTCTTTATGCCCCTGTTTCTCAGTATGTGTCTTGAGCCTCCAAGTGTGTGATTGTTTGTAATTTCTCTTACCAGTACTGACAGTCCAATTGATGATAATACAATTACAGATATTGATGCAAATACCTCCAGCCTGATAAATGCAGAGCTTACATAGACTCCTGCCATACCTAGAATTAGTGCAAATGCAATCATCTCTGTACGTAAATATCCAGCTCTGCCAGTTCTTTTGCCAAGTATAATCCACGCACCTAGTGCTGCAAATACCATCAATATCGAGTGAAAGAAAAATGATTCTAGTATGCTTGTAGTGGTATGTTCTGATACAGACTCTGTAAGTGGATTATTTCCTGCATGAAATGGATTTATGGCGCTAATATACCTGGAGCTTGGCATATTTATCAGATCTGCTTCCCAATTAACTACTAGTAAGAGTGAGCCCAGCAATACCACACCCAATAATAGTACTAGACAGTTGCGAGTTACATTTTCGGGTTGGCTTTTGCGCTGTATTATACAACATATAACAAAGAATGCTGTCGGTACTACAAGTGCAATTCCTCCTAGACCAAAAACAAAATCCAGTCCTGGTCGCTCAAAAAACATCACTGTAAACAGAAATGAAGACACAAAGACTGGAACACTCCAAACTAACCCTGCATCTCTCCTAAGAAATGCAAGTGCCAGCAGAAATACCCCAAGTATCAAAACAAAAAACTGTATTCCTCCCCAAGATGCAATACCAAATCCCAACATTATGCCGCCGCCTGCCATCCTTGCAGCGACAGCCCTTCTATCAGATGCCCCCATACTACTTAAAAACAAGTACGCCGCAATAAGACCATAAAAGAGTCCTAGTGGTTCTGATTTGAACCAACCAAGTGTACCGCGCAGTATTATTGGAAGTGACATTGAAAATAACAATGATGCAAAAAGACCAGCAGTACTACCTGCAATTGTCCGGACTAGTGCAAACATGACTATTGCAGTCAGGGAACCAAACACTACAGGCAGTACTATAACAAAATCATACAAGCTCACTCCAAATCCAAATATGGTATATGCCGCAGCTGCTGTTACATGCAACATCACTTGTGAGGTTGCCGAGACATCCCTGCCATCAGGATACCAGCTAAGATGGTCGTGCCAATCAAGATACTCCTGCAGGCCATTTTCTAGTAGGAATGTAGTTGCGCGGTAGTTGAAGAATGGATCAAATTCGTGCAGTTCAAAGCCATACTCTGCTGGCTGACTTCTCAACAAGAATGATATTGAAAATGATGCGCACAGTATGCCAATTACCAACAGGTGCCGTACTCTGAATTTGTAGCTGCCTACAGCAAACAGCATCCTTGATATCAACTGATTCGTTGGATGCCAATTAAGTTATTACTCTTTACGAGTTTGTTGCACAAATACGATATTCGTAACCAAATTGGTGCAACAAGTACGGTTTTCAGATGATCTGATGCCTCCTGCGACATAATTAGTTGCAAAAGTACAAAATTTTCAGGATTATGCAAGATTTCTGCAAACACAAAACATACATGCATTCTCCTCCTTCCATGCGCAAGCTATCTTGGAACGTGAACAGATATCAACTGCCAAGGGTTGTTTATACCCGCTCCCATATGCCACTATCTGATGACTTAATCCGTCAGCGTTAAACCAAAATCAAGTGCCTGTTTTAGATACCATTCACATTTTTATTCCTGCTTGGGATTTTCACGCATTATCTTTAGAATTTTTTTCACCTTGTCGACTATTTTCTCAGGACTGTCACATGTAATTTCAAACTTAGCACGTATGGCATTAGTTATAGTACTGTCATTATGATACGGTGAAAAAAATTTCATGTCATTGGATGCGATATAGATTTCAGATTAAGAGCAGACTGATGTTATGTATATGGTTTGTGCAAGTATTAGTTTATCAGCGTCATGCTTTTTTGGGTCCTTTTCTTCTGATTTTTTATGTGCATCAACTTGATTTGAATTTTTATTTTTTGTTTTTAGTTCATCAAACAATTCGCATACAATCTTAAGGTTATCACACACGTTCTTACAATCAAGTTTAGGCATCCACAACATATCAAATAATGAATCCCTAACCGCACCACAATCATGATCGATTTTTGCTACGTTGCGACGACACAATTTGTTCAAATTATCATTTTTCCATTTTGTGGCCTCCTCATCAATTTCCCACCACAAATTGTTCAATTTTGATGAATTGTGGAGAATTGTATCTTCATCATACATTACTTTGCGCATTGCATTCTTCCATGTATCTTCTACTGCCTTCTCTAAATTCGTTGACTTCTTGTCATATGGTTTCGTACTCAATCATTTGATTGTATTTGGTATTTCAGAGTATACCTTTTTCAACACATTGATTTCCTTTTCATTTTTCTCTGTATTTCCCTCTAGTTTTTTCGTTGTATTTCTTACTACTTTTTTCACCACATCATCCACTACTACATTCTCACACGTATCTCTTACAGCATCTGGCAAAGCATCACCACATTCTGATTTTACTTTTTCTAACAATATGCCTTTTACATTTTTATCTTTGATTATATCAAATAGTTGAGATGATTCCTCATGAAATTTGTGTGGTATGTTTAGTTTGTAAGTCCCTTCATAGTTTGCCTTAATGCTAGATGCTACAATTACATTTGTGTCGGGTATTATTACGATCAATTATATGTAAAAAACTACGTAATAGCTTCCAAGTTTTTCATTATCTCATCGTGCTGACGTTTTGCTACGTCCGGATCAGCAGGCGGTCCATATTTATTAAAATCCACTAGATCTATTTCACTGGCATAACTAATTAAATCCATCTCGTTGTTTAGCAATCGGTCTTTTCTTTCCTCAGTAATGGATGTGTCTTTAGTGATGTCAAGTATGTTTTTTATTAGTTTTGACAGCTTGGGAAACACCTGAATAAATGGTTCTGGTTTTTGCAGTGCTTGGTTTTCTTGTTTTGGTAGAACGAGTTTGATTACATTGCAAGTATGTTTTATTGAAAAATGAAAATTTTCAATATTAAACCGTGCGTTGTCCATAACTAATCCCGCCACATTAATAGTTACGCCAAAGTAAAAACTGTCAGGATTTTTAACAGTTAACCATTTCCTTTCATGTTCTTTTAGCAATTGCTGTAAACTATAAAACTCATGGATCATGTTTAATTCCTTTTGGTGAATTTTTAGTTTTTGGTTAGAGGGTAGAATCTTTATTACAACTTGGTCTCCATTCAGGTTTTTACCTTTACACCTATAATGATATGATATTCCATCAATTAACTTTAGAATAGATTTTTCGTCTACATCTTCAAGGTGCTCGTCGTCTGATTTTAACAAGTTTACATCATATGCTATATCATCTAATTGATCTGTCTTTTCCAAAAT
>JAPOPJ010000102.1 GCA_026712925.1 Nitrososphaerota archaeon | reverse complement strand
TGATCTTTTTGGTGGTTCATGAATGTTATCTGATGCTCCTTATAGATCTGTTTTGGTCAAATTGTGACTTTTAGCTCGCCAAGTGTTCCAGTTCCAATGCTTGCGTCTCCTTATAGATCTGTTTTGGTCAAATTATGATTTTTAGCTCGCCAAGTGTTCCAGTTCCAATGCTTGCATCTCCTTATAGATCTGTTTTGGTCAAATTATGATTTTCAGAGCACAGTAGTGAAGATTGGAAATATGGATTCATTTTTAAAGAAAATTCATACACCTAAAATGAAGTCTTGTAAACACCAAAACTAGGAATTTTTACTTTCAAGTCTAGTTAGATAATCGATAAAAATACTGGCATCGAGTCTTCTCTCTGGCGACATCTTTTTGATGGAATCTTCTGGAACGATATTTAATACATCAGCCATGTTAAGACGCAGTTTCTCGTAATCAACTTTCAAACATTCCAAATAATCAGTCGGGTAAAGTGTGATTTTTAGGTGTTCTATATTTTGGTCTTTTTCCCTGTATCGCATGGTTCCGCTTTCCAAATACGATACTATCCAAGTCCTGACCAGGCGTTCTACCTTGCCCATGCCGGGTGTTTGGAGTATTTTCGCTGACATGTTGCAGGATCATCCAAAGGTACGCAAAGTCGCTTATCACGTAAACGTCAGCAGTGTTGTTCACGTCTAGTTTTATTCCGGTACCTATAGTCTTCCAAAGACCGTGAAGCACGAAAGGTATTTGGTAGTCTGCATTGCATACAGCCTCTCGTAGTTTGTTTGTAGTGAGTGGCCTACTATCTATCAGGTCCCGGTGTCGATATGCCATTCTTTCAGCAAGTGTGAATTGGGTATTTTGTCTCACAATTACTTCTGTGCCCTTGCCTGCAAACGTTGGTACAACTGTAAGTTTAACTTCAAATTCTAATATTTCTGCATCATCTAGTTCCGGTACCATGTCCACATGTGGAGGATTCGCGCTATGATTAAACATCGATGGACACGTTCCACTTTTCCACTTGATTCTATTCAGATCTGTTTTATTTACACCAAGTATATCCTCAAACTGAATTTCTACAATTTCTAATGAATTATGATCATCTACACGTATGTATTTTAACGGAATGTTTTTGCTAGACATGTAAAGTGCTGTCGCTATAGGAAAAAATGTTGTAAACATATTTTTGCTCATTACTGATTTCATATTAGTGTGATTTATGCCAAATAATTCTGACATGTCAGTATTCCCTTATGGCGTTGGCAACGGCTTGTGCCATCATGGGCGGTACGGAATTGCCTATCTGTTGCTCACGCTGGGTTTTATTGCCAACGAATCTATACTCTTTTGGAAATGTCTGTAATATGGCACGCTCATCAGTAGTGAGAGGTCTAACTTGTTTTAGATCAGATGTAGCATCATTATGATGTATCTTGTAGTTTGGTGGTATGGGTCGATTCACACCGCGTATGGTGGGGCTTGGCTCATCAACACTAAATATTGCCCTACGCTCAAAACTCCACGGGTGACGATAATAATATTTTGTATCCAAAGATGGATTATACTCCCTTACTGTCTTTCTTTTACGTTTTTCATTATTTATCAATAATTTTATCTCTTGGTCATCATCATTTCCTTTCATCCTAGCTATCAAAAAGAATCGTTTTCTGAATTGTGGTACTCCAAAATCTACAGCAACAAGCACTTGTGTGGTTATGCCATATCCTGCCTTTTTTATCTGAGCTATTGTCATTTCCACATGTCTTTTCCCAATTGACATTATCGTGTTAACATTTTCCATGACTATCCATTCTGGAAGGATTTTGAGTGCAAGATCTACAAAATTCTTAGTCTGATTAGCACGCTCACCCTCGCCTGTCCTCCAGCCAGCAGAACTAAAATCCTGACAAGGAGGACCACCAAACACCATATCCACATCATTTTCTCGCCCCACATTCATTATATCATGTACATGAGTGGATATGGTTCCAGCAAGCATTTTTGCATCTTGCCTGTTAATTAAATAAGTGTCAGTTGCCACGCTCCATGAATCGTTTGCCATGATTATCTCTATTCCTGCCTGCTCGAATCCTAGGTCTAGTCCCCCTGCACCACTGTAGAGGCTTATAGCTTGCACGACTGATTCACGCCTATATTGATTGATATTTGTTTATTAACATAAATTCACATGATGCCATCTTATGATACCGTCCTATGATATTGCCCCATGATATTATTACGTGATATTATTACAGCATGAACAGATACATTTTAACTATACAATGAATCCTATGCAATTACATGATATCCGAGGGGGAAAAGGTCCCAAAATTTGAATTGCATGATGCAGATGGCAATGTGATAAAATCAACTGACTTTCAGGGGAAAAAACTTGCGATTTATTTTTACCCAAAGGATTTTACTCCTGGTTGTACTGTTCAGGCAGATGAGTTTTCTGGGCACTATGAAATGTTTCAGAAAGAAGGAATTGAGATAGTTGGAATCAGCCCTGATGATGTTAATTCTCACAAGAAATTCTGCAATAAAATGGGTGTAAGATATCCACTTTTGGCTGACGTGGACAAGATTGTATCAGAGAAATTCGGTGTCTGGGGTAAGAAAAAATTCATGGGTCGAGAGTACATGGGTGTTATGAGGAGCACGTTTCTAGCAGATGAGAAGGGAAAAATAATCAAGGTATTTCAAAAGGTAAAACCTGCTGGACATGCCAAAGCAGTCTTTGAAGAGTTTAAAAAATAAAATCAAAAGAAAAAGTGGTTGAGAGCTTAAAAGCCCTTTGGCAGTGTACCTTTGGATTTCTTTGGAGGCTCTGGTTCTGGTTTTGCCTCAAAACCTTTTGGCAGGCTACCACGTTTTGAACTCGTCTGAGTGTCTTTGACCTTTGCCTCTTCAGCAAGCAACGCTTGGTATGCTTTTTCACTTTCTATTCTGTCTTGTTCCATTCTCTCCAAGTAGTTTTTTTCATAAGCCTCTAGTTGTTCTTTTCTTGATGCTTGCTCGCTGGCAGAACTTTGTGATGGTGGTGGTGGTGCTTGTTGTTGCTGGGTTTGATTCGTACCTTTTGGAAGCTTGCCTTTTGCTGGTTTTGGTTCTGGTTTTGACTCTGCTGCATCTGGAGCGCGTTGTTGTAGTTGTACACCTTCTACAGTCATTCGTTCACCGCTAAAACCGCCAAATGTCTTGGCAGGCGGACTGTATGCTAGTCTTGCCCGTGTTGCAAAGTACTGGTTTGATGGTTGTGTATATCCGGGTACTTTGGATTTTTGCTCATTCCAGTTTGATGTCGGGACTTTGCCAACAGGAGCTGTTCTCCTAACAAAGTACCTGTTTGCCGCAGGTGTGTATCCTGTAACTTTGGCTCTGTATTGATGAAAGTCCGTCATTGGTGCATTCATGTATGCATC